>CALRWU020000270.1:0-5284 GCA_943371945.1 Azorhizobium sp. AG788 | reverse complement strand
GTGGCTTCGGATGTTCGCATACTGGCGATCGCGCAGGACGCGGACATTGTTGGCCGGTTCGTACAGGTTCTGTTTGGCGGACTGTCTGCGCGCCAGGCATGACGGAGCGAGCTCGCAGGTGAGGCCTGCGAGGTGGGTTGGCGCTGATTTTGGCTGAGATGCAGGGGCGGTCCGCGACAGCTGAGGCTGCCCCCTCCGTCTCGCGACGACGACGTCGCGATCCACCTCCCCCGCCTTCCGGCGAGGGAGGCAAGGCGCCGGCGCCTGTTGCCTCCACCGGCGAAGCCGGGGGAGGTGGATCGCGAAGCGAGACGGAGGGGGAAGCTGCGCGCGTTCATTGCTTCACGCTGGCTGATGCCGAAGCGTTCGCGGATGTGGGCGACATACGAGTCGAGGATCGCGTTCATGTTGCGGAAGGCGTGCGCGAAGTCGCGCAGGCGTTTCTGGGTGCAGGACCAGTCTGTTGAGGGTGGGAAGACTTCGAGGGCAACCCCGCGCGGATGCCAGCCGATGCGGCGATAGGCTTGTCGCCAGAGCGCGTAATCTAGGCGGGCTTCGGCGAGCGCGAGCAGCAAGGCGAAGCGGTCGCGGATGCTCTGGCTCGCCTGGGAGGCGGTCGCAGCTTTCCGCGCGCTGGTCATAGCGAAGAGGACCAGCGTCCAGAAGCTGAGCATGACTCCCATCAGGGCCGGGACGTCACGCAGCAGCCACAGAGGGAAGCTCCGACGTTTCATAGGCATGAGTTTAAACCGGCCGCGAGCCCGGCCGGTTTGCGTTGCGCTTTTCCGCATATTTTTGCTGGCAAGTCGTTGAGATTGCGGAGGAAGAATCTTCCGTATCCGCCGAATTCGTGCGCCCGCCTTCCAACAAAACGCGGTGTAACTTCTGCCGACCGGCGAAAATGAAAAGCGCCGGCCCTGTGAAGGGCCGGCGCAAGTTGGAAGTCACCAGTTTTGTGCGCGTTAGCGCGATCAGGTTCTAGTAGTGGACCAGCAGGTCCACGCCCCACATGCGCGGCGGCGTGTACGAGAAGGTCTGGTAGCGGCCGTTATCTTCGTTGCGGAAGCCGTTGGCTGCGACGCTGGTGTTCTGATCTTCGTCCGTCAGGTTGCGGACCCAGAGGGTGATGCCCAGCAGGTCGTCAGCTGTTTTCCAGTTCAGACGCGCGTCGATGTTGTCGTAGGACGGCGACAGCTCGTTCGCGTTGTTGAAGAACGAGTCGTAGAACTTGTCGCGCCAAGAGTAGCTGACCGTCGGCAGGAAGTACGAACCGTCTTCCATGTCGAAGCGGTAGGACGCGTTGATCGCGACCTTGTTTTTCGGCGTCTGGGAGAGGGTGTTGCCTTCGACCGACCGGCGAGCCGTAGCATCGCGCGGCGTGGTGAACGTGGCGCTGCAGGATACCGCAGCCGTCGGTGTCGCACCAACACAACGCGCGTCGCGCGACGGATCGGCATAGACGCCCGACTCAGTGATTTCGGCGTTCAGGTAAGCATAGGTGAAGCCGATGTTCAGCGGGTCGATCGGGTTCCAGTTGCCTTCAAGTTCGAAACCGGTGGTTTCGACTTCCGGCAGGTTGACGAACTGGGTCGATGTCGATTGCTGCAGCGTCGTCGGGTTGGTCGTGACCACACCGAGCGGCGCCTGAGCATCCGTGTATTTATACAGGAACACAGCGGCGTTCGTCGTCAGGTTGAGACCATCCCAGGTCTGTTTCCAGCCAGCTTCGTAGGAGTCGACGAACTCTGCATCCGTGTACGGATTGGTAGCGAAGCCGAGGTTGTTGAAGCCGCCGGCTTTGTAGCCGCGCGAGTACTTGCCGAAGAACAGGCTGTCATCCCACGGACGGTATTCGACGCCGGCCGTGCCGGTCACCGCTTCCCAGTCGCCCTTGAGTGTACGAACACCGAAGCCGCGGGCATCGAGGTCAGCGTCGTAACCGACGACGGCCGGATTGCCGTCAAGCGCAGCAGCGTACTGCGTGCCGGTGATGTTCGTGAACAGCGTGCCGCCGTTTGCCGTGCAGAGGATGTAGCAGCCGAGGAAGGCTTCTTCCTTGGACTCCTTGATGTCCTTCGAATAGCGCAGGCCGAACGTGAACTTGAGCTGGTCGTTGAGCGTGTAGTCACCTTGGCCGAAGAGGCCGTAGGCGTTGAACAGGCTCGTGTTGGCGAAGTACTGGAGGTAGCGGTTCGGGTTAGCGATGAAGCCTGCGCCCTGAGCAGCTTCGTTGGCTGTCGCGGCGCGCGGCGGGTTCAGGTAGGAACCGGCCAGCGGCTCGTTGTCGAGCGTCTGAACCTGACCAGGCTGTTTCGAGTTTTCCTGGTAGGCGTAGGCGCCGACGATCCACTGCAGCGGGCCTTCGGCGGTCGAGATGAAGTTGATCTCGTTTGAGAAGAGCGAGCGGCTTTCGGCGTACAGGTTCTTCACGTCCGGGAAGATC
Source organism: Azorhizobium sp. AG788 (assembly GCA_943371945.1). Taxonomy (GTDB): domain Bacteria; phylum Pseudomonadota; class Alphaproteobacteria; order Caulobacterales; family Hyphomonadaceae; genus UBA7672. The sequence goes on along the minus strand of CALRWU020000270.1, from coordinate 2,841 downwards.
GTGCGCGGCGCCGTCGTGTAGCAGAACGACGGAATAGAGAAGCCAGCCATTGCCGACGGCGTGTAGCCAGTGAACGAAGCAGGCAGGCCGCAAGCCGGGTTGGTGGCATTGACGCCATTGTACGTAACGGAGTCGAGCGCCGTGCCGTCGCCATCGCTGGTCAGCTTGTAGTCGTAAAACGTGTAGCCGCCGACATATTTGATGTCGAAGCCATCGGCCGAGTACACAGCTTCAGCAATCGCTTCGTCATACTGGTCGAGCTTCGCCGTCGCGGCGTAGTTCGTGTTGTAAGCGTGCTCGCCATTCGTTGCGAACGGGTTGTCCGTGCGCGTGCCGGTCTGGGTGTACGAGATCACGGCCGGGTTGGCGTAAGCGAACGCCGGGTTCGGGTTGACGCTGCCGGACGGATTGAACGTGGTCAGGTAAGGAGCATTCGAGAACGTCGCCGTGGCGCCGCCCGGAGGACCGGCCTTGTCGTAGCCCGAGTCAGCAACTTTCACCCACCAGCTGAAACGGTCGCCGATGTCGCCTTCGAGTTGGGCTTCGTAGTAGTAATCGTCGATTTCCCAGCCCTGCTTTTCGCCCGTGCCGTAGTTGTAGTCGATGCCGTCGCGCTGTTCGCGCTGGCCAGCGACACGGTAACGGATGTCGTCCGTGATCGGGCCGGACACGGCGGCGGCGATGTTGGTGTAGCCATAGTTGCCGAGACCGAGTTTAAAATCGGTCGAGAAGTCGTCGGTCGGGCGTTTGGAGATCGTGTTGATCGCGCCGCCGATGGCGTTACGGCCGTACAGCGTGCCTTGCGGTCCGCGCAGGACTTCAACGCGCTGGATGAACAGCGAGTCTTTGCCGGCCATGACGGCGAATGGCGTGTAGAGACCGTCATTGTAGTTGGCGACGCCCGGATCTGCGCCGAACGAGTTGCTCAGACGGCCGATGCCGCGCAGCGTGACGCGCTCGTTGCCGGGGGTGTAGGACAGGCCCGGCGTGACGTTCGTCAGGTCGGTGACGGTGATGATGCCGAGTTCCTGTTTGTCGTCGGCGGTCACGGCGGTGACGGCGACGGCGACGTCCTGAAGTGTCTCTTCACGCTTGTTGGCGGTGATGACGACGACATCGCGGCCGGTGTCGGCTTGCGGTTCGGATTGCGGGCCTTCCTGCGCGAAGGCAGGCATGGCTGCCCCCAAGGCAAGCAGGCTCAACATAGAAATACGGTATTGCTGCGCCATAGTGCGCGATCTCCCTGATGGCTGGTGCTCCCGCAGCGTCCCGTTTTTTTATTTGCGGACGCCGGCGCCTCCGGGTGTAACTGCCCCCGGTTAGCGCGGTCTGAACCTGCGGTTTGCGTTACGAACCGTCAACAGAGATCGCGGGGTTCACGCAGGGATTTCGCGGAATTCGACCAAAAAGACACGGCGAATGCCGCAGTTGCGCAATTCGCGCCGCGCGAATCCGGGCGGGCTAATCCAGTCAATTCGAATGAGCGGTATGTCCGAAAAGCTCAAAATTGCTTGTAAAGAGCTAGCGTGTCGAATTGTTGCCGTTCACGTCAAGTGCCGCGAGGGCGGGCACGACTGGTCGGAACGGCGGCAGCGGGGTCGTCGGGCCAATTGTGCTTGGGGTAACGGCCTTTCATGTCCTTTTTCATGTCGTGGTACCCACCACGCCAGAATCCCGGGATATCTTTCGTTACGGCAACTGGCCTGAACGCTGGGGAAAGCAGGGCCACGGTCAGCGCGATTCGGCCGTCTCCGATCGTGGGGTGAGTCGCCAGGCCGAACGCCTCCTGGACCTTGCACTCGACCGCGGGACCGCCCTCTGCGGCGTAGTCGATGTCGACTTCGCGACCGACGGGGGTGGTCCAGGTTTTGGGGGCGAGACGCGCGAGGTCGCGGGGAAGCGGCCAGTCGAGCAACGTGAGAAGGGCGTCCGCGATCTGGCCGGAGGAGAGGGCGTCGAGGGAGGAGGGGGTGTCGAGCTGGGGGCCGAGCCAGTCTTCGAGCCGGGCCATGACGACCTGACCGAAGTCTGTCGGCCAGGGGTCGCCAATCGCGCTGGCCAGCAGGTCGACGCGGCGGATGACTGTCTGTGCGGCTTCACCGTGGCGCAGGAGTCCGAGACCCTGCTCGCGGATGGCCTCCAGCAGGGCGTGGCGGACGAGATCGCCCGTTGGCGTCGGGAGGGGGACGTCTTCCAGGCCGATGGCGCCAAGGGTTTTGACCCGTCGGGCGCGGACGCGACGGGCGTCGGCGTCGTAGCGGGCCTCCTCGCGGGTTTCGACGGCGCCGGAGGCGAGCGCTTCGTCTTCCGAGTAGCGGCCGGCGAGCGTGATGCGGAGGTCTGCTCCAGCGCCGGTCATGTCGGCGGCCACGATCCATTGCTGGCTCGCCATCGGGTCGGTCTCGTCAAGCACGGCGCCGCGACCACCGGCGAGAATGTAGCGGCCGGCTGCTGCGCCGCGCAGGCGGCCGATGCGTTCGGGGAAGCCGAGGGCGAGGACTGCGGCGGCGCTCATCGGTGCGGAGGGTTTGCCGCCCCCGAGTTTGGCCCAGCGGTTGGCGAGATCGCGCATGGCCCGGGCGCGCGGGCCGTTGTCGGAGCGAAAGCGCGAGAGGCGCTGGTCGAGATCGGCGGAGCGGCCGCCCAGATCGCGTTCAGAGAGCAGGGCAGCGATGTCGGCGGCGAGTTGCGCCTGGCCAAGCTCGGCGCCGCGTAGAACCATGAGCGCGAGGCGTGGCGGAAGGGGGAAGTCGCCGAGGCGTTTGCCGAGTGCGGTGATCTCGCCATCCAGCGTCAGCGCGCGGCTGTTGACCAGCCGGTCCCGCGCTAGCCGCCAGGGCG
>CALRWU020000269.1:0-5287 GCA_943371945.1 Azorhizobium sp. AG788 | reverse complement strand
CTCGTCGACCCTCTTGCGGATCTCGGCGCTCTTCACACCGCGATTGCGCAAGGGGAAAGCGAGGTTCTCGCGCACGGTCATGGAGTCATAGACGACCGGAAACTGGAACACCTGCGCGATGTTGCGCTTCTCGGTCGAGCGTTGGGTGACATCCTCGCCATTGAACAGCACGCGACCTTCGGTCGGCGCGACGAGGCCCGAGATGATGTTGAGCATCGAGGTCTTGCCGCACCCCGATGGGCCGAGCAGCGCATAGGCGCCGCCATCCTCGAACGTATGGTTCACGCGCCGCAGCGCGTAGTCGGACTCCTGCGTCGGGTTCGGGGCGTAGGCGTGACGGATAGTGTCGAGATCAATGCGCGCCATGGGTCAGGCCGCCTTGCGTATGGTTGTCATCGCACGGCCGTCGGCGTCGAACTGCATAACATCGGCCGGCTCGAGATAGACAGAGATTGTCTCGCCGGGCGTGAAGACCTGCACGCCATGGGTCAGCATCACCCAGACCTGATCGGCAAACTTCACATGCACATAGGTTTCCGAGCCGGTGATCTCTGTCGAGACGACTTCAAGACTGAATGCGTGCGCCTCCGCCGTCTTGCGTTGCGGCCGCAGATGGTGCGCGCGAAATGCAAGCGTCTGCGCGCCGGGATAGCGCTCAGGCTGGGGCGCCACCGCGATCGGCAACACATTCAGTGGCGGATCGGAGAAGGTCTTCGCGGTGATCAGGTCGGCCGGTTGGCGATAGACATCCTGGCTCGCTCCGAACTGCGTGACGCGACCTTCGCTCATCGTCGCTGTCATGCCGCCGAGCAACAGCGCCTCCAGCGGTTCGGTGGTCGCGTAGACGACGACAGCGCCAGAATCCGCGAACAGTTTCGGCAGTTCAGCCCGGAGTTCTTCGCGCAGCTTGTAGTCGAGGTTCGCCAGCGGCTCGTCGAGCAGCACCAGCGACGCCTTCTTTACGATCGCCCGCGCCAGCGACACCCGCTGCTGCTGCCCCCCCGACAGTTCCAGCGGCTTGCGGTCCATATAAGGCATGAGGCGCAGGAGTTCGGCCGCACGATCCACCTCGCGGTCGATTTCGGCTTTCGGCATCCGCCGCACTTTCAGCGGCGAGGCGATGTTCTCGCGAACAGTCCAGCCGGGGTAATTGATGAACTGCTGGTAGACCATCGCCACATTTCGTTTGGCGACCGGCTTTCCTGTCACATCCGTTCCGTCGAACCAGATCGAGCCGGAACCCGGCCGGTCGAGGCCCGCCATCACCCGCATCAGGCTGGTCTTGCCGGCGCGCGCAGGGCCCAGCAGCACGTTCATCACGCCGGGCGTCAGACGCAAGGATATGCCCGCAAGGTGGTCAACGCCCGCGACGCGACGCGACACCTCCTTCAGTTCCAGCATGCGTTGAACCCGTGACTGCCCTGACCCGGCAGGCAGTAACACCGCGAAACCCTATCCCGTCAAACGCTTGCGCGAGCGCGTTAGACCCGGCGAGCGCTACGTCAATTCCGAGCGTTGCGCGCGAGCGACCGCTTCGCACGATCGGGCTGGTAATCCGTCATCCGCCTTGCTCATGCAGAGATCGTTCCGCCCTTGCATGGCGCGCGACGGGCCCTGAAAGCCCCATCACGAAAAAATTTTCCAAGATTTCCCCAGCGTTGCCGCACGCCCACATCACGCGCGTGGAGAGGAATCTACCGCGGGTGCGAAGGCGCGGAACGCATTCATGACGCTACGGCAAACGTAAGGGAGATCAAGGCCGGACCACAGGGCGCGCTCGCAAGTGCAAAAACATCTAGCGGGCTATCAACCGCTGCAATCACCGCTGTTCGTGCTTTCCCTTCGGTTGACCTCTCAAATCGAAGGGGCCAACACTCACGTCAAGAGTCGCAAATAACAGACTCATTTCGGGGAGGTTACAACTATGAAGTTCACGCTCCGCGGCGCGTCCAGCGCTGCGCTTTTGATTGGCTTGGCGGGAGCATTTCCTGCTTGGGCACAAGATACGGTCCAGACCGGGCCGCAGACTGCAGCAACAGAAGACACCAGCACGGGCGGCGATCGCGTCATCGTCACGGGCTCGCTGATCGCCGGCACGCCGGAAGATTCAGCACTGCCGGTCGAGGTCTTCACGAGTGCAGAGCTTGAAGAGCAAGGCGCTCCAACAGCGCTCGAATTCGCCAAGAACCTGACCATTTCGGGCTTCACGCAAGGCGAAGCGAACTTCCAGGGCGGCTCAGCCCCGGGCGCGGTCAGCTTCAACCTTCGCGGTATCGGCGCGGAAAAGACGCTCACCCTGCTTAACGGTCGTCGTGTCTCGGACAACACGTCCTTCATTCCGGGCGCTGCTCTGGCGCGCACCGAACTCCTGAAAGACGGCGCTGCGGTGACCTACGGCGCTGACGCAGTCGGCGGCGTCGTCAACTTCATCACGCGCGATGACTTCGTCGGCCTTGAGGCCAACGCAACCTACAAGATGATCGACGGAACGGATGGCGACTACACCGCCAGCATTCTCGGTGGCGCAGGCGAGGACGGAACGAACTTCCTCTGGTCGGTCGAATACGAACATCGCTCTGAGCTTACGCCCGACAAACGCGACTGGGCCCAGGTGCCCTTCTCGACCAACCTGTCGCCATGGTCAGCCCTGTCGAACATCGGCGTGTACACACCGCGCGGTACGCTGCCGACGACGATCACCCCGACCGGCCCTGGCGGCCAGTTCACGCTTGCCGACGAGTATGGCCCAGCTCTTCAGGCGGCCGGCATCTACGATAACGCAGCGAGCGTGGGCACCCGTGCTGCCAACTGCGGCGCTGTCGGCGGCGCCTGGTCTTCGGCAACCAACCCTAACGCCGGTTTCTGCCGTTTCGGCTACTTCCCCTTCTACAACCTGGTTGAAGACCAGAACATCTGGCGCGCCTATGGCCAGGTGAACACGTCGATCAACAATGATTGGAATTTCCACCTCGACGTTGCTTATGGTCAGGTTGACTCTGCCACGCACGTTTCGCCGTCGCTGCCGACCTCCCGCGGCCCGGCGATGAACCAGAACACCTCGGAACTCTTCATTCCGATCACCAACCCCTATGTCGCGCAATTCCTGACTGATACCGGAACAACAGCGGCGCCGGGCACCACAGGTTACACGATCTCTGGCGCCGCCTCGCCGCTCTACCGTACGTTCGCCTTCCAGGGCACGAGCGCGTTTGGCGACGACACGACGCTGAACAAGTACGGGTATCAGGGCTTCCGTATCTCTGGCGGTGTCAATGGTCGCGTCGGCGACTGGGCGCCTGTCGGCCAGGATGTGAACTTCGACGTGGGCTTCACCTACAACGAAACCCGCACGACCCTGACGGGCCCCGACATGCTGGGTCACCGCATCCAGCAGGCCCTGAACGGTTTCGGCGGGCCGAACTGCAACGCGGTCGACCTGGACCCCAACCGCCTCGGCACTCAGAATGCTGCAGCCGCCGGCCAGAATGGTTGCAAGTGGTTCAACCCGTTCATGACGTCGTTCCGCGAGAACCCGGCCCTTAACCTTGCGAACCCGCTGAGCGGCGCCAACCGGAACCTCACAGCTCCGGCCGGAACGACCGGTTGGGAAAACTCGACCGAACTGCAGCGTTGGCTCTACGACGAACGCAAGACGGAAGACACGATCTCCAGCCTCACGCTCGACGCCATCTTCAGCGGTGAGACAGGCATCGAGCTGCCGGGCGGCGCAGTCGCCTGGGGCCTCGGTGGTCAGGCCCGCCGTACTGAACAACGCCAAGTGGTGCCGAGCCCGTTCCAGAGCGGTGCGGTGCCTTGCCAGTGGCCAAACCAGAGCCAGGCCCCGAACGGCACCCCCGGCTTCCAGGGTTGCGAAGGCGCCGGTCCGTTCGTGTTCTTCGCTCCCGATCCGCCGCAATCACTGTCGCAGACGACAGGCGCGCTGTTCGGCGAACTCCAGATGCCGGTCTTCGACACCCTCAACCTGTCGGCTGCCGTGCGTCGCGAGGAGTTCTCGGGTGGTATCGGTTCAACCGTCTACAAGGTGTCCGGCAAGTGGGACGTCTGGGGTCCGCTCTCCGTGCGCGGCTCCTACGGCACCAACTTCCTGGCGCCGCCACTCGGCCTCTCGCCGGGTCAGGTTACCAATGGTGTCACCAACTACGCTCTGGCCAACAGCCAGTGGCTGCCGTCTGTCACGGTGACCGACTCGGGCATCCAGGCCTCCACGGCCAAAGCCTGGAACGTCGGCGTCATCTGGCAATCTGAAGGCTTCGCGCCGGATCACGACTTCCGCTTCATCGTCGATTACTTCAACATCGAGACGGAGAAGGAATTCCGCACGCTGGCGACCACGAACCAGATCCTTAACTCGGTGTACTCTACGACAGACGCGTTCAATGCCTGCAACCATCCGCTGGCCTCTCGCGTCAGGTATCTGGATACGCCGACAACCCCGGGCGGCGCCTGTAACCCGCTGAGCCCGCCGACACTCGGGACCACCGGCACACTGGTCACTTCGCTCGGCGGCGTCTCGACCGTGTTCGGCAACGGACCGGGCGTGCTTACGGACGGCCTCGACTACCAGATCGACTACTCGATGCCGATCTTCGACGGTGACTTCTCGATCGGCGCCACTGCCACGCAAATCCTGTCGCTCGAAGATACGGCTGCTTTCCTTGACGGCTTCCAGCTGAACAATGGCGAGCAGCGTCTTGGCGAGCTCAACGTGGCGGGTGCCGCTCGCGCCTCCGCTGAGTGGGCTGTCAACGCTTTCTCCAGCTACCGTTATGGCTCTCACCTCCTCCGGCTCCAGGCCAACTGGCGCTCGAAAGTGGTCGATGACCGTCCCGGCACGCAGTACGGCGAGAACGGCGAAGACCCGGTCTATATCGACCTGATTTACCTGTACGATATCTCGGACAACCTGCGCTTCTCGACCAGCGTCGTGAACCTGTTTGACCGCGATCCCGCCAAGTATGAGATCGAGTACGGCTACGACGCCCGCCTCGGCAGCTCGCTGGGCCGCACGATCGAGTTCGGTATCAAAGCTACCTACTAGACTTGGACTATCGCTGGACAGACCACGGAACAGGCGGCTTCGGCCGCCTGTTTTCGTTTTTGACGCAGGTCAATGCCCCTCGGAACACATCGGCGGCACGTTCAATCCGGAACACAAGGCAGTGTGCAGGCGCCCCGGTCGTTTGACGCTGTCAGGCCATTGCCGGATAATGCTCACCGTCTCCCCAAGGCAAAACACAGAGAAATCACCCCATGCTTGCCCGGATCC
>CALRWU020000268.1:0-5296 GCA_943371945.1 Azorhizobium sp. AG788 | reverse complement strand
ACTAACAGTAAAGTTCACCGATGATGGCGGCGATGCGCTCACCGTGGTTTTCGACAACGCCAACGGCACAGTCGCCAACGACCGCGGCTTCAAGGGCGCCTTCACATACGATCCGGCGTCGAACACTGCGACCATCAACGCGGAGGACTTCAAAGGCACGGTGACCTATGCCGGTCCGCCGCCCTTGGAGATCGGTGCGCAGACTCATTACACCAATTCGTTCGGCCAAAAGGGTGTTGCAACCCTTCTGGCTGTGGAGTGAGACGATGAAGCTCGTCACATTCACTGACCGCGCAGGTACGCGCGTCGGCCTCCTCACAGACGACGGGATTGTTGATCTTGCCAAGGCAGACGATGGTCTGCCGCGGGACATGATCAGCTTGATCACGGGATGGGCCGATCACCGGGCAAGGGTCGAGAGCGCGGTCTCGCGCGCAGCTGACTTTCCATCGGCGGCAGTTTCACTTGAAGCGCCCGTGCCGCGTCCCGGAAAGATCATGGCCATTGGGCTCAACTATGCGGACCACATCGTTGAGAGCGGTCAAACGACGCCCGAGCACCAGGTCTGGTTTGGCAAACAAGTCACCGCCGTGAACGGCCCCTATGCGCCCATCCTGCTGCCCAGGGTCTCCAAACGACTGGATTACGAGGCCGAACTCGCCGTCATCATCGGTGCGCGCGCAAAGCATGTCTCCAGGGACGATGCCCGCAGCGTCATCTTCGGATACTGCGTCGGGAACGATGTTTCGGTTCGCGACTGGCAAATGCGGACCTCGCAGTGGATCGTCGGCAAGAGCTTCGACACCCATGCGCCCTTCGGCCCCGCAATCGTGACGGCGGACGAAATCGACGATCCGCACACGCTGGGTATCCGCGCGCTTGTAAACGGCGAGAAGCGCCAGGAGTCGAACACCGCGAACCTCGTCTTCAGCATCTATGATCAGATCGCCTACCTGTCTCAGGCGATGACGCTTGAACCTGGCGACGTGATTTTCACCGGTACCCCGGGCGGCGTTGGCGCCGCGATGAAGCCGCCGAAGTATCTCAAGGCGGGTGACGTCACACGTATCGAAATTGACAAGCTCGGCTTCATCGAAGCCCGGGTGGTTGCGGAAGCTTAGGCGCAGTTGGCGCGAGAACAGATCTCGGTCGACCATGGCGTTGAGACGCGCGGCCAGGCGAGATGAACCAGGAGGTGACCATGACAAAATGGCAGATGGACTCCAATCTTCTTGATCCCGATATCTTTCCGCAGGAGAAGGGGGCGCCGCACGCGCTGTTCGATCTCTGGCGGGCGCAGGACCCGGTCCACTGGAACCCGCCGACGCCGAGCTACGTGCCAAACGTACCAGCCTCGTCCATGACCAAGGGGTTCTGGGTTCTGACGCGGTATCAGGATGTGTTCGACGTATCCCGCGATACCGACCGTTTCAGCTCCTACGATGAGGGCTTTGTCATCTGGGATCTTGAACAGGGCGAGCTTGCGCTACACCGCGCCAACTTCATGGGTATGCAGCCGACGGATCATGCCGCAGTAAAGCAGGTCGTCATGCCAGCCTTTTCGCCGAAGGTCATGCAGGCACTTGCCCCTGAGATCGATAGACTGGCGCGCGAGCTGGTCGATGGGATCGTCGATCGTGGTCAGTGCGAGTTCGTGTTCGATGTCGCGTCCAAGCTGCCCGTCTATACCTTCTGCGAACTGATGGGCATTCCTGAGAACATGCGGGCGCGCGTGGTCGATCTCGGCAACGCTATGGCGGATGTCGAGACGCGTGGGCAGCATACGCTCGATCCGACATTTCAGTTGTTTGCCATTGCCGAACAGATTTCCGAGATGAAGCGGCAACAGCCTGACAGCTCCCTCATGAGCCTGCTGGTCCATGACAAGTCGCTCGGCCTCAGCCAGATCAATATTAACATGTTCTTCATAGTCTTCGCGGTGGCCGCGCATGAGACGACACGCAGCACCGCCGCTCACTTCATGCACATGATGAAGGCGTATCCCGACCAGTATCGGCTGCTGCGGAGCGATGTGGACAAGCATCTCGAGAATGCCATCGAGGAGGTTCTGCGGTTTACCTCTACCACGACCAATTTCAGGCGGACGGCGACCATGGATACCGAGATTGGCGGTCATGCCGTCAAGAAGGGTGACAAGATCTACATGTCGTATGCCGCGGCCAATCACGATCCTGCCGTGTTCGAGTCACCGCATGCATTTGACATCACACGCCCAAATGCGCGCAAGCACCTATCCTTCGGAACCGGCCCGCATGTGTGCATAGGTGCTCGCTTGGCGCGAATGCAGCTTCACGCGCTCCTGAAGCAGATCATCACCCGCATTCCGGACTTTCAGATTATCGGCGAGCCTGAATGGCTTCGCTCGATCTGGTTCAATGCGATCACGCGGTTGCCAATTGCATTCACGCCAGAACGCGCTGTTGCTTGAAGCAACAGACGTCGCTCGTAACATCTTGGGGAGTACGCCATGACCCGCGCTTCGATTTTTGCTCTCGGCACCGCCTTATGCTTCGGCGGTTTGATCTGCGCGCCTGCTTTCGCACAGGTGACGCCAGCAATCGGTCAGTCGACAGCGACAACTCCTCCGCTCAGGAATGTCTTTGGGCAGCCAGATCTCTCGGGAGCTTGGAGCAGCGCGACGCTAACGCCTCTGACCCGGGATGCGCGGCTTGCTGGCAAAGCCACGCTTACGGCAGACGAGGCTCGGGCGTTCGAGAAGACCTTTACGGACGGGCTTGAGGCGCGTGATGCGCGCTCCGATCCCAACTCGCTCCCGGGTAGCGAAGAAGACAAAGCCAAGGATGCCAAGCTGATCGGCGCCAGGGCCGATTTCGCGGGAGCAGGCGGCGCCGTTGGCGGCTACAACACCTTCTGGCTGGATCCCGGCACGCACCTGCTTGAGATCAACGGCGAGTACAGGACATCAATCCTGACGACCGCTAACGGTCAGCCTCCAGCGCGCAAGCCTAACGGCCAGAAGTCGGCAGGCGGGGGGCCGCCGCGAGACTCTTACGACAGCTACGAAACCCGCTCGTTGGGCGAACGCTGCATCATCAGCTTTGGCCGAAACGCCGGTCCGCCTATGCTGCCCAACGGGTACTACAATAACAATTATCAGATCATCCAGACCGCTGATGCGGTGGCGATAGATGTCGAGATGATCCACGACCTGCGCGTGATCCCGCTAAAGACCGCGCACCGCACGGATGGACTGCGTCCATGGATGGGGGATGCCATCGGCCGCTACGAAGGCGACACATTAATCGTGGAGACAACCAATATCCCGCAAGCCCAGAGCTTCATGGGCTCATGGGATAAACTCAAGGTGACCGAGTGGTTCACGCGCGTCTCGCCCACGAAAGTGCTTTATCGCTTCCAGGTCGAAGATCCTGACACGTGGGACGCACCTTGGGGCGGGGAGTACACCTTCCAGCCCTTGAACGGGAAGCTCTACGAGTATGCCTGTCATGAAGGGAACTACGCGCTTCATGGCATTCTGTCCGGTGCGCGAGAACTGGAGGCTCAGGAAGCCGCCAGCAAAGCGGCAAAGCCGAAACATTGACCGACACCATGCCCAAGCAAATCTGGTTTGCGAATGTTGATCTAGAAGCTCTCAATGCCAGGCACGCAGAGGACATACACGGACACCTGGGAATCGAGATGACCAGGTCCGGGCCTGACTGGCTGGAAGGGCGCATGCCGGTGGATGCTCGGACGCGGCAACCAATGGGCATACTGCACGGCGGCGCCTCGGTCGTTCTTGCTGAAAGTCTCGCCAGCGCTGCTGCAAATCTCTGCGTAGACGGAGCGAAGTTCTTCTGTGTCGGCCAGGAAGTGAACGCCAACCACCTTCGTTCGGTGCGCGATGGATTCGTAACGGGCGTGGCGCGCCCATTCCATCTCGGTAAGACAAGCCAGGTCTGGGGAATCGAGATCAAGGACGCCGAAAGTAGGCCGACCTGCATAGCGCGGCTCACCATCGCTGTCGTGCCGCGCCGGACCTCGGCTTGAGAACCGGCAATTCCACCGGGCCCGGAGCAGCGATTGTTGCTCGGGAGCTGCGCTTCGCCAACCGAGGTCCGACTTTGAACGAAATCCCGTCGCTGGCGCGGGCATCACTGACGTTACGTGGGAGACTGGGGGATGATTAGAACCGACACAATCAGGGGGCGCACCGCACTGGCCGTCGCGCAATGCGCGGGCATGGTGGACCTCGTGGCATTGCCCGTTTGGGTCGGAACTCTTGTTCAGCACTACAAGTTCGACCCGCAACAGGCAGGGTTACTGGTCACGCTGTTTCTTGCCGGGGCGGTCCTGTCCAGCATCATCATTGCGCCGCTGTTTCACCGGCTCAGGTCTGGTCGCGTGATCGCTGTGGTCGCCTTCGCAGTCGCGAGCCTGATCTTCGTGATGCTGTCGCAGACCTCCGACTTCGCCGCGATGGCGGCCCTGCACGGAGTTGGAGGGATGGCGATCGGCTCCGCCCTCAGCGTCAAGGATGGCACGATTGCGCGTAGTTCAAATCCCCATCGCCTGTTTGCACTGTGCGGCGCGGCGCTTGGCGCATTTGCATTGGTGTTCCTTGGCGCCGTTCCGCCGCTGTTGGCACAATTTGGCGGCCCACTACTGTTTCAGATCTTCGGCGGCATCATGCTTGTCGGCGCCGTGACGTCGCTGCTGGCGTTTCCCGCACTTGATGCGGTCGAAACAGCGCAGCCTTCGAATTCCCATGCCGTTGGTTCATCCCGTCGAATGCTCTGGGCCGGTATCATCGGCCTGTGCTGCATGAGCATTGTGCAGGCCATGGCCTTCAGCTTCCTTGAGCGTGCAGGGATAGACAACGGCTTCGGCGTCGAGAAGGTGTCGGCAATCCTTGTGGCCGTGGGCGTCGTGAACCTCTTCCCGACCGCGCTGGCGGCCCTCCTTCAGAAACGCTTGACCGCCAAATCGGCGATGATGGCAGGCGCCATCCTGCAGGCGATCCTGGTGTTCACCGTCTTCAATGCTCCAACGTTCTGGCCCTATGCATTTACGGGAACGACTTTCGCCGCGGTAATGCTCTTTACGCATGTGTTCGGCTTCGGACTTCTCGCGCGTATGGAGACGACAGGCCGGGTGCTGGCGGCCACGCCCGCTATCATGATGTCGGGCGCCGCAATCGGACCGCTACTGGGCGGGACACTCGTCAAGTTTGCCAACTACCCGGCCCTGGGGGGCGCGGCGATACTGATTGGAGCAGTCGCGCTGATCTGCTTCGCGCAACTCCCACGCATTC
>CALRWU020000267.1:0-5300 GCA_943371945.1 Azorhizobium sp. AG788 | reverse complement strand
CAATTTCCCCCTCCGTCACGCTGCTTCGCAGCGCGCCACCTCCCCCCGCTTCGCCGGTGGAGGCAACAGGCCCCGGCGCCTTGCCTCCCTCAGTCGCTATGCGACTGGGGGAGGTGGCATGCGCGTTCTTCACGCGCATGCCGGAGGGGGCAGCCTCAACTGCCGCGGACCGCCCCGGCATCTCAGCCAAAATCAGAAATCATCCACCTCGCACGCTCCGCGCGCGAGATCGCACCACCGTGCCTACTTGCCCAGCAGCTGCGCCGCCCGTTCCGCGAAATACGTGATCACGCCGCTCGCGCCGGCCCGCTTGAAGGCTGACATCGTCTCGATGATGGCGCGGTCCTCGTCCAGCCAGCCCTGCGCTGCGGCCGCCTTGATCTGCGCGTACTCGCCGGAGATCTGGAACACCAGCGTCGGCACGCCGAACTCCGATGACACGCGCTGCACGATATCGAGATAGGGCAGGCCGGGCTTCACCATCACCATGTCCGCGCCCTCCTGGATGTCCATCGCGACTTCCCGCAGCGCTTCCTCGGTGTTCCCGAAGTCCATCTGGTACGTCTTCTTGTCGCCTTTCAGCACCGACGCCGTGCCGACCGCATCACGATAGGGGCCATAAAACGCGGACGCATACTTGGCCGCATAGGACAGGATCATGACGTTCTCGAACCCCTCCTCATCAAGGAGATCCCGGATTGCGCCGATGCGCCCGTCCATCATGTCCGACGGCGCAACAATGTCCGCGCCCGCCCGCGCCTGCACCAGCGCCTGCTCGGTCAGCACCGCGACCGTCTCGTCGTTCAGCACATAGCCGTCGTCATCCAGCAGCCCGTCATGGCCATGGCTGGTGAACGGGTCGAGCGCCACGTCGCACGCGATGCCGACTTCCGGCGCCGCCGCCTTCATCGCCTGGATCACGGTCGGCACCAGCCCGTCGGCATTGATCGCCTCGTCGCCGCCCTCATTCTTCTTGGCGGGATTGATATGCGGAAACACCGCGATCGCCGGAATGCCCAGCTCCCGCGCCCGCACCGCAGCCTTGGCCGCTTCATCGACGTTCAGCCGGTCGACGCCCGGCATCGTCTTGATCGGAATGCGCGGCTCCTTGCCGTCGTGCACGATCATCCCCCAGACGATGTCTTCCGGGCTGGGCTTGCTCTCGCGCACCAGCCGCCGCGCCCAATCGAACTGGCGCACGCGCCGCATACGGGTGGCCGGATAGGCGCCAGTAATCAGGGACTTGGGCATGTGGTTCTTCCTCTTGCCCGCTTCGTAGCCAACGCCGCGCCCGATGTCATCCGGGCAGAGATAGGTCTAGCCGCGCACAACCACCCGAGTGGGCCCCGGCGCGAGACGCCCCACAATCGCCGATCCATCAAAACCGGCCTTCCGCGCAGTGCTGAGCACCGCATCAGCTTCGCCCGGAGCGACCGCGATCAGTAAGCCGCCGCTCGTCTGCGGGTCCGTGAGGATATCGCACCTCCAGCTCTCGAAGCCCTCTGGCAGCTCGACCGCGTCGCCATAGCTGTCCCAATTGCGCGTCGAAGCTCCCGTTCGAACGCCTTCCCGCGCCAGCGTCGCGACGCCGGGCAGCAGCGGAGGCTCCGCCCCAAGCTCTGCCGTCAGCCCCGCCCCGCGCGCCATCTCCAGCGTGTGTCCCAGCAGACCAAAACCGGTTACGTCGGTCAGCGCGTGAACGCCAGCAAGTCTGCCGAGGTCCTGGCCGAAGGTATTCAGCTTCGTGGTGGACGCGATCATTGCGGCATACCCAGCGTCATCCAGCCGGCCCTGCTTCAGCGCTGCGCTATAGATGCCGACACCCAGCGGCTTGGTGAGGATCAGTACGTCCCCCGCCTTGCCCGTGCGGTTGGTCAGCAGCTTGTCCGGATGCACGAGCCCCAGCGCAACGAGCCCGTAGATCGGCTCCTTGCTGTCGATCGAATGCCCGCCTGCGATTGGCACGCCAGCCGCCGCGCAAACAGACGCGCCGCCTTCGAGAATCTTGCGGATCATCTCGACTGGCATCACGCCCACCGGCATGCCGACAATCGCCAGCGCCAGGATCGGCGTCGCGCCCATGGCGTAGATATCCGACAGCGCATTGGTCGCTGCGATCCGCCCGAACTCGAACGGATCATCAACCACAGGCATGAAGAAGTCCGTCGTCGCCACCAGCGCCTGACTGTCGTTGAGCCGCCATACGGCCGCGTCATCGGAGGTCTCGGTTCCCACCATCAGATTCGCGAAAGCACCTGCCGCTGGCATGGTCGCGAGAATGTCCCGCAGCACCGCGGGCGACAGCTTGCAGCCACAGCCGCCGCCATGGGCGAGCGATGTGAGGCGAATATCCTCGGGCATGACCTTCGGCTCCTGCTTGCTAGTCGGGCGCAGTTTGATAGCAGGACAGGGTCGGGCCTGACAGTACGTCGAATGCCCTCAGCCAGAAGCGGTTGCCCACACGCGATGTCAAATCCCGGCAGCATCGAAGCCGTCGATCATGTCTCGCTGGGACAGTACGACATGATAATCGATGTGCGCAGCCCCGGCGAGTTTGCGGAGGATCATGTTCCCGGCGCCATAAACCTCCCCGTTCTCGACGATTCCGAACGCGCCATCGTCGGGACGACCTATGTCCAGGAATCGCGCTTCCTGGCCCGTCGCATGGGCGCTGCCCTTGTCGCGCGCAACGTCGCCCACCATCTCGATACCGCGCTTGCCGACAAGCCGCCGACATTCAGGCCGCTGGTCTATTGCTGGCGCGGCGGTCAGCGCTCCAATTCGATGGCGTTGATCCTCGCCCAGGTTGGCTGGCGCACCATGGTGCTGAAAGGGGGGTACAAGACTTACCGACGCGCAGCCCAGGATCGCCTGTACAATTGCGATCTGAACATGCGCCTCGTTCTTCTCGAAGGCGGCACGGGCACCGCCAAGACGGCCATCCTGAAACACGTTGCGGCGCTGGGCGAGCAGGTCATCGATCTGGAAGAGCTCGCCCGCCATCGCGGCTCGCTCTTTGGCGCCCGCGCGAACACGCCCCAACCGTCGCAGAAATGGTTCGAGTCCTGCCTGCTCGACCGGCTGGCGCGGCTTGATCCTGCCCGGCCTGTGCTGATGGAGTCGGAGTCGAACAAGATCGGCAACCGCACTCTGCCGCCGGCTGTCTGGCAAGCCATGCAGCGGGCGCCGCGGATCGAGATTTCCGCGTCGATAGAGGCCCGCGCAGACTATCTCGTGCAGGCCTATCCGGAGGTCGTCGCTGACAGGTCCCTGCTGGAACATGTGCTGTCACGGCTCGAGGTCTATCCGGGGCGCAAGCAACTCGCGAACTGGCGCACCCTCGCTGATGCAGGCGACTACGCCGAACTCGCGCGGCAAGTCGTCGAGCGTCACTACGATCCATCCTACACGCGCTTCAGCAGGCAGGATGACCGGCCGAAGCTCGGCACGATTGCTTTGCCTACGCTGGATGACGACGCGCAATTGGAAGCGGCCGCTCAGATTGTCCGCATGATGCGCGGCGAAGGGTCTAGCGCGCCCGCTTCACCGTCCGCTGCATGAAGCAGCGCAGGCGGACATCCATCGTCTGCTTCTGCAGCTCGCGGATTTCCACTTGCCAGTCCTGCAGCCGCCAGGCGGGGACTTCCCGGAAACCCAGCTGGCGATAGAAGGGCCCGTTCCAAGGCACCTTGCGGAATGTCGACAGCGAGACGCGCCTGTGCGACCGCGATTCGGCCTCCTGCAGGCAGCGGCGCACCAGCCGCGTGCCAAGCCCCCGTCGGCCATGTCTCGGCAACACCGAGAGCTGGTCGAGGTACAGATCCTCGCCCCGGTCCGAGCAAAGGGCGAATCCCACAACTTCGTCGCGGTCATCCACCGCCACCCAGATCAACCCCTCGCCAAAGCTGCGCCGAAGCCGGTCTTCCGGAATGGGCTGGGTCGGCTCGCCCAGCGGACCGAAATCGATCAGGCCCGAACCGCGAAAAAGCATCGCAGAAGCAAGGTCAATGTTCTGAAGCTCGCCGATCTCATTCCCGCGCGCGGGCCGCAGCCGGTAAGCCGGCGCAGGGTCGTCGATGAGGGTCGCCATGGAGGAGGCCAGCCTTTTTAAGGTCTATCGGCAGTACTGGAGTACGCATGGAACGCTGCGTATGAATAGCGCGTGAATCTCAGGTGGAACAGACGGCATGACGGTCCTCACGGCTGAACAGAATTTGATTAGACAGACTGCGGCCGATTTTGCTGCGGAAAAGCTGCGTCCCTACGCAGCAGAGTGGGACGAGAAGAAGCACTTTCCTGTGGACGTCATCCGCGAGGCCGCCAGCCTTGGTTTTGCTGGCCTCTATGTGAATGAAGACGTGGGCGGCTCGGCCCTGTCTCGTTTCGACGCCGTACTGGTCTTCGAACAGCTCAGCCAGGGCTGCGTCTCCACCGCCGCCTACATTTCGATCCACAACATGTGCAGCTGGATGATCGACCGTTTCGCCTCCGACGAGATGCGCAAGGAATGGCTCCCGCAGCTCACCACCATGGAACTGCTGTCATCCTACTGCCTGACCGAGCCCGGTTCCGGTTCGGACGCGGCTGGCCTGAAGACGCGCGCGGTCAAGGATGGCGGCGATTACATCCTCAACGGATCGAAACAGTTCATCAGTGGCGCGGGGGTCAGCGATGTCTATGTCGTGATGGCCCGCACCGGACAGGATGGCCCCAAGGGCGTCTCCACCTTCATCGTGCGCAAGGACGACAAGGGCGTCTCCTTCGGCGCCAACGAGAAAAAGATGGGGTGGAACTCCCAGCCGACCCGTCAGGTCATCTTCGAGGACGTCCGCATTCCCGCCAGCCGCCGCGTCGGCGCCGAGGGGGATGGCTTCCGCTTCGCCATGGCCGGTCTCGACGGCGGCCGCCTCAACATCGCCGCCTGCTCGCTCGGCGGCATGCAGGACGCGCTCGACCGCGCGCTCACCTACACGAAGGAGCGCAAGCAGTTCGGCCATGCGATCGCCGACTTCCAGGCCACGCAATTCAAGCTTGCCGACATGGAGACGGAAACGCAGGCCGCCCGCGTCATGCTCTACAACGCAGCGCAGGAGCTGGATGCCAAAACCCCACAAGCGACACGCTGGTGCGCCATGGCCAAGCGCTTCGTCACCGACACCGGCTTCAAGGTCGCAAACGACGCCCTGCAGCTCCACGGCGGCTACGGCTATCTCAGCGACTACGGCGTGGAGCGCATTGTCAGAGACCTCCGCGTCCACCAGATCCTCGAAGGCACCAACGAGATCATGCGGGTGATCATC
>CALRWU020000266.1:0-5309 GCA_943371945.1 Azorhizobium sp. AG788 | reverse complement strand
CGCATGCTGCGTGTGATGGACGCCGTCGCCACCAATGCCGGAACCGGCATGCGCCTGCGTCCGCCCGTCTTCGAGAAGGAATGGCCCGCCTTCTCCCGCGCCGTCCGCGAATGGCGCACGCCCGTCATCCAGCGCACCTTCACGCGCCTCTACGAGGCTGAAAAATCCTGCAAGCAGGCCGGCGCGCCCTCCGATGCCATCGTTCGCACGCTGATCCACCGCATCGCGACGCGCACGATCTGAGCAGTCCGGCTTTTCGAGGATGGGGATCGCGGCAACTTCTTCGGGGGGAAGCGAGGGGACAGACAAAAGAAGCGCCGCGACATCCAATCAACGATCATCCCGCAGTCGGGTTGCACGCGTGATGCAGATTTACCGCACACGCAAATACGGCCCGCATCTTTCGACACGGGCCGTCCTGAAGTTCGTGCGGGATTGTCGTGTTAGTCCGCGCTCGGCGTCACGCGCGGACGCGACAGCAGACGGCAGATCTCGTCGAGCTGTTCGAGCTGCGCATACTTGATGCGCACTTCCCCGCCCTTGCCATTCACATGGCGGATATCGACGTCGAGGCCCAGCGCACGCTGCAGATCCATCTCCAGCGCCTTGGTGTCGACGTCCTTGTCATCCATGAAAGCCTTGATGTCGCCCCTGCCGCCAGCCTTGTCAGCTTTCGACAGCGCTTCGGTATCGCGCACGGACAGTTGCTTGGCGATAACCGTCGCGGCAAAACCTGACGGATCAGATGTCTTCAGGAGCGCACGGCCATGGCCCGCCGTCATCCGGCCTTCGCGGACATGCTCGCGCACATCGTCGGGCAGCGACAGCAGTCGCAGTGTGTTCGACACATGCTCGCGGCTCTTGCCGACCTGTTGCGCCACCGATTCCTGTGTCCGACCGAACCGGTCGATCAGCGCCTTGTAGGCTTCGGCTTCTTCCACCGCATTGAGGTCGGAGCGCTGCACGTTCTCGATGATGGCGATCTCGAGCATCTCGCGATCGTCCATCTCGCGAACGACTGCCGGGATCATAGACAGCCCCGCCCGCCGCGCGGCGCGCCAGCGCCGCTCGCCCGCGATGATCTCGAACATCTCGGCCTGGTTGGGATCGGGGCGAACGAGGATCGGCTGGATCACGCCCTTGGTGCGGATCGACTCGGCCAGCTCTTCCAGCTCCGCCTCGACGAAGGTGCGACGCGGCTGCTTCGGATTCGGCACGATCCGGTCGATCGCGATCTCAGACGCCGACAGGTCTTCCGTGGACGGAGCATCCTTCATGATGTCGCCTCCCGCCTCAACGAGGCCCGACTCGATGGCGTTGCGCGCGCCGGCATAGTCGCCGAGCAGGGCCGAAAGCCCACGTCCAAGCCGCGCCTGTTTCAAAGGTTGGTTCACGCCGCTACCCTCTCACGTTCCCGTTGCATCAGTTCCTGGGCGAGCATGATGTAGGCTTCGCTACCGGAACATTTATGGTCGTAAAGTATGGCCGGTAGTCCGAAGGACGGGGCCTCCGACAAGCGTACATTCCGGGGTATGACCGTCTGGTAAACCTTGGCGCCGAGGTAGGTCCGCACTTCTGTGGCGACCTGGTCCGACAGGTTGTTCCGCTTGTCGTACATGGTCAGCACGACGCCCTGGATTTCAAGATCCGGATTGAGGCCAGACCGCACCAGCTCGATCGTGCGCAGGATCTGGGACAGACCCTCCATCGCCAGGAACTCGCACTGCAGCGGCACCAGCACGGCGTTCGCCGCAACCATCGCATTGATCGTCACGGTCGACAGCGACGGCGGGCAATCGATCAGCACCACGTCATACCGAGCGCCTGCCCGGCGGAACGCCTCGAAGGCTTCGCGCAGCTTGAAGTTCTTGCGCGGGTCGTCGTGGATCAGCGTCTCGACGCCGGCGAGGTTCTCGTCGCCCGGCAGTATGTCGAGGTTCGGCACCTTGGTCGGCAGTATGGCCTCCCCCATCGTGGCCTCACCGACCAGCACGTCATAGCTCGACTTGCGGCGCGCCGTAGGCTCGATGCCGAGCCCCGTGGAGGCGTTGCCCTGCGCATCGCAATCCATGATCAGGACGCGCCGGCCCACCGCCGCCAGTGCGGTGCCGAGGTTTATGGCGGTGGTGGTTTTACCCACCCCGCCTTTCTGGTTGGCGACAGTGATGACACGCATCATGCCCTCCGGGGACTGATCGATGAAATACTCAGAACGCGCCCTTCCGGACTTGAGAGGCTTGCGCGATCGGACATCTCGAACGTCCACTCGGCGCGGGCCTCCGCCAGTTCGGCGGCGGTATCTCTACCTTTCATCAGGAGTGCCTTACCGGAAGGTTTAAGCCATACGTCGGCATACCCGAGAAGTTTGGGCAAAGGTGCCAGCGCACGCGCTGTGAGCAGGTCATACCGCTCGCGCGGCGCCTCCTCGATCCGCACATTCAGCACACGCGCCGGTAGGGCCAGTTCAGTGATAGCTGCCTGCAGGAATTGCGATTTCCGGACGCTCTTCTCGACCAGCGTGACCGACATACCGGATCGTTCCGCAGCCGCGCAGGCGATCAGCAACCCCGGGAAACCGGCGCCCGACCCGAGGTCGACTATTTTTTCCACCTCGCCCGGAATCAGCTCGATCAGCTGCAGGCTGTCGAGCACATGGCGCCGCCACAGATGCCGACCCTCACCCGGTCCGATCAGGTTGATTCGTTCCCGCCACACATCGAGCACGCCGAGGTATGACCGGACGCGCGCGAGTGTTTCACGTGAAACACCCGTCAGTCGGACCACATCCTCCGGTCCGAAACCGTCTTCATCGTGTGTCGGCCAGGTCATCGTTCACTCCAGACAATTCCTCGAGCCCGAGCTCGTCCTTCGACGGGCGCTCCCTACGGTCGCTGCTCAGGATGAGCTCTTCGCACCGCCGCCCAAGTAGCGCTCATGCTGAGCAGGCCGCGCAGCGGCCGTCTGTCGAAGCACGAGCGCGTGCTCACCCTTGCGCAGCCTTGTCGGCCTTCTTCGCCGCCCGCTTCAGGTTCGCCAGCACCGCGGTAATCGCGCCGGGCGTCATGCCCTCGATCCGCGCCGCCTGGCCCAGCGTCGCCGGACGCACAGTCGAGAGCTTGTCCTTCGCTTCATTCGAAAGACCGCCCATCGCGCGATAATCCAGATCGGCCGGAAGGCGCATGTCTTCGTCCTTCCGGAAGGCAAGAATGTCGGCCTCCTGCCGATCGAGATAACCGGCGTACTGCGCCTCGATCTCCATCTGCTCGGCGACCTGCGTCGTGATCGCCGTCAGCTCCGGCCACACGCCGCGCAGCCGCGCGAAGTCGACGCCTTCATACGCCAGCACTTCCAGCGCCGTCCGCCGCTTGCCGTCCTGGTTGATCATGATGCCGTGCGTCCGCGCCTCATTCGGCGTCAACGTCAGCGCCTGCATCCGCACACGCGCGTCGTCGATCGATGAACGTTTCACGTGAAACGCTTCACGTCTCACCGACCCCACGACGCCGGCTTCAATGCCCGTCTCCGTCAGACGCTGGTCGGCATTGTCTGCGCGCAGCGTCAGTCGGTACTCCGCACGGGATGTAAACATGCGGTAGGGCTCTGAGACGCCCCGCGTGACAAGGTCGTCGATCATCACCCCAATGTACGCGCGCGACCGATCAAGGATGAAAGGATCGCTCCCCGCCGCAAAGCGCGCCGCGTTGAGACCCGCCACCAGGCCCTGTCCTGCAGCCTCTTCATACCCCGTCGTGCCATTGATCTGCCCCGCCAGGTACAGGCCCGGCAGACGTTTCACGGCCAGCGTCGGATCGAGCTCGCGCGGATCGACATAGTCGTACTCGATCGCGTAGCCGAACCGCTTGATCTCGACTTTCTCCAGCCCGTGAATCTTGCGGATGAAAGCTTCCTGCACGTCTTCCGGCAGCGAGGTCGAGATACCGTTCGGATAGATCGTGTCGTCGTCCAGCCCCTCGGGCTCGAGGAAGATCTGGTGTTTGTCGCGATCAGCGAAGCGCTTCACCTTGTCTTCGATCGACGGACAATAGCGCGGACCGCGCCCTGCGATGGCACCCGAATAGACGGCCGACTTGTGGATGTTGTCGCCGATGACCGCATGCACCTCGGCCGACGTCCAGGTAATCCCGCACGCGATCTGCGGCACGGTGATCTTGTCATTCAGGAACGAAAACGGGATCGGCTCGGCGTCCGCTTCCTGCATTTCGAGATCCGACCAGTCGATCGTCTTGCCGTTCAGCCGCGCCGGCGTGCCGGTCTTCAAGCGGCCCATCTGCAGGCCCAGCCCATAAAGCCGATCCGACAATCCAATCGCCGGCGCCTCGCCAACACGTCCCGCAGGAATCCGCTTCTCGCCGATGTGGATCAGACCTTTGAGGAATGTCCCCGTCGTCACCACGACGGCGACGGCTTTCCACGTACGGCCCGACTGTCCAATGACGCCGGCGACGCGGCCTTTGCCATCCGGCGTCGGCTCGACGATGAGGTCTTCCACCCCATCCTCGATCAGAGTCAGATTCTCGTACTCGCCCAGGATCGACTGCACCGCTTCACGATAGAGTTTGCGATCCGCCTGCGTCCGCGGCCCGCGTACTGCCGGCCCCTTGGACCGGTTGAGCATGCGAAACTGGATGCCGCCGCGATCCGCGGCCCGGCCCATCACGCCGTCCAGCGCATCGACCTCCCGCACCAGATGCCCCTTGCCCAACCCGCCAATGGCCGGGTTGCACGACATCTCGCCGATGGTCGAAAGCTTGTGGGTGACCAGCGCTGTCCTGGCCCCGAACCGCGCGGCGGCGGCGGCGGCTTCGGCCCCCGCATGACCACCGCCGATGACGATGACGTCGAACGTATCCTGGATGTCTGCGGTCATGGACGGCGGCTGCCTGTGAATAGAAGCCGGTCATTTAAGGGAGACCGGCCCCCACGTCGAGGCGCCCATTTCGCGTGAGAAGCGTTTCACGTGAAACACTTGGGAGCCGGGCCGGGCTCTAGCGCGCTCCGCCAGGCAGCCGCTACGGCGCTGGGACAATAGAAAACTGAGCCCCAGAACGATACCAGTCGGTATCTAGCATGTTTTCCGCGCTACATCCCTGTAATCATGAGAAATATGAATAAGTTGTCCTACACCCCCGCACACCCGACCCATACTCCCTTCATCCATCTCGCAGGGAGGGCAGCTGATCACTGTTCACGGCGCGGGATGGACGCAGATGAGCGTGAAAGCCCGTGTGAGCCGAAGAGGAGCCAGGGACCAGACTTACGGAGCCCTAGAAAACACGGGAGTGATCGAG
>CALRWU020000265.1:0-5322 GCA_943371945.1 Azorhizobium sp. AG788 | reverse complement strand
TATGCCGGCGAGAACGACCTCTGGATCGACAAGCGCACGCCGGACCAGATCTACGCCGACTTCGTGCAGTTCATGCGCCTCAAGGAGAAGTCGCTCGGCGCGACGCCCGTCTGGTACATCTCCGCGAAGCCATCGAAGCAGCGTTTCGAGCAGCTCTCGCTGCAGCGGTCGCTCAACGCCAAGGTGAAGGCGCTCGCGGATCAGCGTGATGATCTCGCCTACATCGACATTGTTCCCGCCATGCTGAAGCCCGACGGCACGCCCAAGGACATCTACGTCGCCGACAACCTCCACATGACGCCGGACGGCTATGCGCTGTGGACGCCGATCGTCGACGCTGCGCTGGATGCAGGCCAGTCCGCAAAAGCGCCGGGATGCTGAACTGATCGCCGCCAGGCCTCACGACAATCCCGTGCACGAGAGCGCCGCGACGCAGTAGAGCTTGTGGCGAGCAGCGACTGCAGGCGCCTCTGTCGAACCACCCGCGACCCTCACAGACGTCTGAGACGCGGATACTACTTCCCGATCAGCGCCAGCCACTCATCCTCGGTCAACACTTTCACCCCGTGCTTCTCCGCCTCGGCGAGTTTCGATCCCGCGCCCGGCCCCGCGATCAGCAGGTCCGTCCTGCTCGACACCGACCCTGACACTTTCGCGCCCAGCGAAATCGCCTGCTGCTTGGCCTCGTCGCGCGTCATCTTCTCCAGCGTGCCCGTGAACACGACTGTCTTGCCGGCAACAGCCGAGCCCGATGTGTCAGCTGCCTTGTGCGGCAACACTGCAACCTTGGCGATCAGCGCATCGACAACTTCGCGATTGTGCTTCTCCGCAAAGAAATCGACCAGAGCCTCCGCGGCGACTTCGCCAAATCCATTGATCGCTGCCAGCGCCAGCAGATCCTCGCCGGGCTGCCCTTTCGCTGCCGACTGCACCTGCTCGCGCAACGTCGCCCAGTCGCCATACTCCGCCGCCAGCGCTCCACGCGCCTTCTTGTTGAGCCCATCGACTCCACCGAGCGAATTTTCCAGCGTATCGTCCGCTGACACGGGCTGTTCTGCGGGAAGGTCCGCAGCTCCCGTCAGCAATTTGTCACGCGCCCCCGGTCCCACGCCCGCAACAGTCTCCAGTCGCCGATACGCATCGTTTGGCCGCTGCTTCGCCGCCTTCTCGACAGCCTCACGCAGCGCCTCGAATGTCCCGAACTGCCGCGCAAGCAGCAGCGCATTTGTCTCCCCAATATGCCGGATACCGAGCGCATTGATGAAGCGCTCCAGCGGTTGCGTGCTCGCCTTCTCGATCGAATCGAAAAGCTTGCGCGCCGAGACGTCGCCATACCCCTCCCAATCTTCCAGCGGCGGCCTGCCCGCTTTGGCGATTTGCTCTTTCAGGTGGAAGATATGCTGGGGCTGCGTGATGACGCCGGCCTCGAAGAATTCCTCGATCTGCTTGGCGCCCAGCCCTTCGATGTCGAACGTCCGACGCGCCACAAAATATTTCAGCCGCTCAATCGCCTGCGCCGGGCACACCAGCCCGCCGGTGCAGCGACGATCGACTTCTTCCTCGCCCTCGCCCGATCCCCGAACAGCCTCGGATCCGCAATACGGACAGTGCGTCGGGAATCTGTAGGCCTTCGCATCCGTCGGGCGCTTCTCCTCGACCACGCGCACGATCTGCGGAATCACATCGCCCGCCCGCTGCACCACGACCCAGTCGTTGATCATCACGCCGAGCCGCGCGATCTCGTCCTCATTGTGCAGCGTCGCGTTCGACACCACGACCCCGCCCACCGTCACCGGCTGCAGTCGCGCCACAGGCGCCAGCTTGCCGGTGCGCCCGACCTGGATGTCGATGCCTAGCAACTGCGTCATCGCCTGCTCGGCCGGGAACTTGTGCGCCGCCGCCCAACGCGGACTGCGTGACACGAAGCCCAGCCTCTGTTGCCAGTCGAGCCGGTCGATCTTGTAGACCACGCCATCAATGTCATAGCCGAGCGACGCCCGCCGCGCCTCGATCGCGTGATAGATTTCCAGCAGCTCGTCTGCCGTCGTCGCGCGCTTCATCTCCGGATTCACAGGCAGGCCCCACGCCTTGAACGCCTCCACCGCATCCCATTGCGTCTGCGCGAACGGCTCGGACACATCCCCCCAGGTGTAGGCGAAAAACCGCAGCGGCCGCGACTTCGTCACCTCGGGATCCAGCTGGCGTAGCGACCCAGCCGCCGCATTGCGCGGATTGGCGAAGGTCTTGCGCTCGGCCTCGCTCTCACGCCGGTTCAGTTCCGCGAAATCCGCGTGGCTCATATAGACCTCGCCGCGCACTTCGATCCGCGCCGGCAAGTACTTGCCCTTCAGCTTCGTCGGCACATCGCCCAGCGTACGGATGTTCGCCGTCACATCTTCGCCGACCGCCCCATCGCCGCGCGTCGCCGCCCGCACAAGTTCGCCATTTTCATAAAGCAGGCTGCACGACAGCCCATCGATCTTCGGCTCCGCCGTGACCGCGACCTCGTCATCTGCTTTCAGATTCAGGAAACGCCGCACACGCTCGAGAAACTCGGTTACGTCCTCGTCCACAAACAGGTTGTCGAGCGACAGCATCGGCTTGAGGTGCGCCACCTTGCCGAACCCGCTCGCGACCGCGACGCCGACCGCATCGCTCGGGCTGTCCGCCTGCTTCAACTCGGGGAAGCGCGCCTCGATCGCCAGCAACCGCTGGCGCATCGCGTCGTATGCGGCATCTGTCAGCGACGGCGCATCGTCCTGATAGTATTCCGCGTCCGCCGCACGGATCGCCTCGGCGAGCTTTTTCAGCTCGGCCTTGGCTGCCGCCTTGGTCAGTTTTTCAACGGGCTTGGTCTCGGGTGCATCTGACATGTCGGCTTCATAACCGCGGCTCAGGCGCCCGCCAACAGCCTGTCAGCCGCCGCCCGCGCTTCCTTGGTAACGCTCGCCCCGGCCAGCATCCGGGCGATCTCTTCGCGGCGCGCCTTCTGGGTCAACGTATCCACAGACGTCACAGTCTCACCGCCGGCCTCGGCCTTGGACACGCGCAGCTGTTTCGCCGCCGAGGCCGCCACCTGCGGCGAATGCGTGATCGCCAGCACCTGCTTGCGCTTGCCGATGATCGCCAGCCGCTCGCCGATGGCCGCCGCAACAGCTCCGCCCACGCCCATATCCGCCTCGTCGAACACCAGCGTTCCCGCCGGCGACACATCGGCGAGACAGACGCTCACGGCCAGCGCGAACCGCGCCATCTCACCGCCGGAGGCTATGCGATCCAGCGCGCCGAATCCGGCGCCGGCATTGGTCTCGACCTCGAACGCCACATCGTCTTTTCCGGTCGGCCCCGCTTCCGCACGCGGCTTCACCGCGATGCGGAACTTCGCCTTCTCGAGCTTCAGCGGGGCCAGTTCTGCCGACACCGCCTTGGCGAGTTTTTTCGCCGCGACCGTCCGCAGCTCGGTGAGCCGCCCCGCCGTCTCATCATATGCCGCGCGCGCCAGCTTTTCAGCAGCCACAGCCTTGGCCAGCGCCTTGTCGGAATGGTCGATCTCGTCGAGCTGCGCGCGCATCTTCTGGCGCAAGGCCGCCAGTCCTTCCGGGTCCACCTCATGCTTGCGCGCCGCCGCCCGCAATGCGAACAGCCGCGCCTCCGACGCTTCCAGCGCCGCGGGCGAATAGGCGCACGCATCGCCCGCAAGTTCGACCGCGCGTCGCGCTTCGCCAGCCTCGATCAGCGCCCGTTCAAGACCTTCGCAGGCCGCACGGATGCGCACGGCAAGTTCGCTGTCCGCGCCCTCGCCCGTCAGCCCCGGCGCCGACAAGGCTCGTGAAACCGCGCGCGCCGCCGTCGCCAGCGCATTCTCGATGTTCGACTTGGTGAACTGCTTGCGCGCCGCGTCCAGCGCCTCTGCAACGCGACCGCCGGCCAGCATACCCGCACGCTCCAGCGCCAGGCGCCCTGTCTCGCCCTCCTGCGGATCCAGCGCGTCGAGTTCATCGACCGCATGCGCCAGCCACGTCCGCTCGGAGGCTGCCCGCGCAATTCGTTCCGCCAGCGCTGCCCGCGCCTCTTCGGCTTCGCGCAGCACAGACCACGCCGTCGCCACTTGCTTCAGCAGGGACTCCGCCTTCGCCCACGCATCCAGCAACGCGCGATGCCGCGCTGGCTCAAGTAGGCCGAGTCCATCATGCTGTCCGTGAATGTCCGCGAGCAGCAGGCCCACGTCGGAGAGCAACGCCGCGCTCACTGGCCGATCATTGAGAAACGCCCGCGCCCCGCCGCCCCGCTTGATCACACGGCGCAGCACCAGAGGCTCGGCGGCATCCGGCTCCAGCTCCATCGCCGCCAGCAAGTCACGTACCGGATGATTCGCAGGAACCTCGAATGCGGCGGTCACTTCCGCAGCCTGCGCGCCCGGCCGGATCAGAGCCTGCCCCCCGCGGCCGCCCAGGGCAAAGCCGAGGGCCGACATCAGGATGGATTTGCCGGCTCCTGTCTCACCGGTCAGCGCGGTGAAGCCCTGCCCCAACTCGAGATCGAGCTGGCGGACCAGAATGAAGTCGCGGATCGAAAGTCCCGTCAGCATGGCGCCACAACCGGATGTTCCATCGCCTAGACTAGCACGCTCAGAACAAAATGGGAACACGCGATCTGTTGATCGGCTGCGAAACGGCGGAAGCCCTTGGTAAAAGCAGGGAGAACGCACTGCAAAAGAACGCAGTCGTGATGGTTTGCGGGCGTGACGGCGTCGCGCATTTCCGCGATAAACCGCGCCTGCGGCCAAGGCCGTCGATGGGAGAATTCAATGAAGAGATTTTTCGCCGCCGCCGCTTTCGCGGTCGCCTCGCTCGCCGCCCTGCCTGCCTCCGCCATGCTGCAGACCGGCGTCAGCGCGCCTGACTTTTCCGCCACCGGCATGACTGGCGGCAAGGAATTCACGTTCAAGCTGGCTGACGCCCTCAAGAAAGGCCCGGTCGTCGTGTTCTTCTTCCCGGCCGCCTTCACCGAAGGCTGCACCATCGAGACGCAGGCCTTCTCGGAAAAAGCTGCTGAATACCAGGCCGCAGGCGCAACCCTGATCGGCGTCACCGGCGGCGCCAAGCTCGCTGACGGCACCTTCGCCAGCGCCAAGGACAGCCTCGTCCGTCTCGGCGAATTCTCAAAAGAGCATTGCCGCGACAAATTCCCGATCGCCGCCGTGACGGCCGCCACCGTGAAGGCCTACGACGTCTCCTTCAACGAGAAGCGCCCTGACTGGAGCAACCGCACCTCCTACGTCATCGCGCCGAACGGCAAGGTCGTCATGTCCCACACCGATCC
>CALRWU020000264.1:0-5362 GCA_943371945.1 Azorhizobium sp. AG788 | reverse complement strand
CCAACGCGGACGCATTCGCCACCGCGCGCCTGCTGTCGGAGGCGCTGCCCTATATCCAGCGCTATGACAGACAGACGATCGTCATCAAATACGGCGGTCACGCCATGGAGAATGGCGACCTCGCGGACGCTTTCGCCCGTGACGTCGTCCTGCTCAAGCTGCTGGGCATCAACCCCGTCATCGTTCACGGCGGCGGGCCGCAGATCGGCCGCATGCTCGAAAAGCTCGGTATCGCCTCCACCTTCGAGGACGGCCTGCGCGTCACCGACGCCGCCTCGATGGAGATCGTCGAGATGGTGCTGGCCGGCGGCATCAACAAATCCATCGTCCGCGCCATCAACGCGGCCGGGAACCAGGCCTTCCAGATCGACGGCGCAGACCCGGATCGCGTGACCAAGGTGAAAGCGGTCGGCCTCTCCGGCATCGACGCCAACCTGATCTCCGCCACCAAGATCACCCGCACCAAGCGCGACCCGGATTCGAATATCGAGCGCGTCGTCGATCTCGGCTTCGTCGGCGAGCCCGACAAGGTAGACATTTCGGTACTGGAAGCATTGGCCGCCCAGGCCGATGACGACTTCATTCCGGTTGTGGCGCCGGTCGGCATCGGGCCGGATGGCAAGAGTTTCAACATCAATGCCGACACCGCGGCAGGAGCCATTGCCGGCGCGCTGAAGGCCGAACGCGTGCTTTTCCTCACCGATATCGCCGGCGTGCTCGATAAATCAGGCAAACTGATCGAGAAACTGTCTGTCGACGAGGCGCGCGAACTCATCGCAGATGGAACTGCAAAAGGGGGGATGATTCCCAAGCTTGAAACCGCCATGCAGGCGGTGGAAAAGGGAGTCGGCGCCGCCGTAATTCTGGACGGGCGGCAACGCCATGCCCTTCTGATGGAGCTGTTCACCGAACATGGCGCGGGTACGCTCGTTCACAATGGAAAACCACGCGGCTAGCTGGCTGGTAAGGCTGGCCTGCCTTTTCGGCCTCGCCGCTGCACTGATCGTTCCGTCGTCGGCACAAGGCGGCGACAGCGGCTGGCGGCTGTGCAACAGCACCAGCTATGTCATAGAAGCCGCCACCGGCCGCCCCGATGGCGAGGATGTCATCGTCGAAGGCTGGACCCGCATCCGCCCCGGCCAGTGCGAGATCGCGCTTCCCGCGCCGCTGAAGGCCGGCATCTATTTCGTCTACGCCCGCACCTCCAAAGCCCATCGCGGCGGCGAGCGTGACTGGAGCGGCGCCACCCCGCTCTGCATCGACACCAACGGCTCCTTCGCGGTCGAGAATCCCTCGTCCTGCCAGTCCATGGGCCTTGAACAGCGCAACTTCGCCGCTGTCCGCCTCGAGGGCCGCGGCGGCTCGATGTCGTTCAAGGAAACCGATCTCTACGACAAGGCGAACCAGTCGCCGCAGAACGCAGGCATCCAGCGCCTGCTCAACGACGCCGGCATTTTCCAGGACGTGGTCGATGGCTATCTCGGCCGCGAAAGCCGCGCCGCCATCAACGCCTTCCTCGCAGAGCGCAAACTGCCGCTCACCACGACGCAGGCCGAACTGATCGACGTGCTGGAAGACGTCGCCAACCGCCGCGCCCGTCAGGTCGGCATGGAGCTGTGCAACCGCACTGGGGCCCGCATCCTCGCCGCCGTCGCGCGCAGTCGTCCCGACGGCCTTGAATCGCGCGGCTGGTGGATGATCGACGCCAACATGTGCGTCCGCGCCGTAGACGAAAGCCTCATCACCGCGCCACACTACGTCTTCGCAGAGATGGCCACCGACGCAGGCGTCCGCCGCCTCAAGAATGCCGCGACCATTTTCTGCACCTCTCGCGCCCAGTTTGCCATCGTCGGCAACCAGAACTGCGACGGCCGCCGCTACCGTCCCGAAAAATTCGTCGAGACCTCCCCGCCCGAGGAAGGCAAACTTGTCTACGAATTCTTCGACACGGCATTCGGGCCTGCACAGCTGGACTAGCGCCGGATCGTCAGGCCGCTCGCCCCGCCTGACCTACTGCGCCGGAGCAGGGACAGGAGTCTCCGGAGTTGCTACCTGATCGGCGTCGACCGGCGCCGCTACTTGCAGCTCCGCCAGCCACTCAACACCAAGACCGAATTTTGGGTTGTCTGATTTGCGGTACTCCGCAACTTCGTCCTTGAGCCTAGTCCAGACGTCCACGGCGTAGGGCTTGAACAGCTCGGAGGCGACGTACTCATCACACGTCCCACTCAGCACGCAGATCTGCAGCGCGTCGAAAAAGTCGAAATAGACAAAGATGTCGTTGAGCTTCAGCTCACCCGCTGTCGAATCCGACGCGCCGTCCGCATAGATCCGTTCGCGCGCGGCCAGCTGGTCGGTGCGATTGAAAATCTCGAACATCTTGAATGTCTCGATGTAGGTCGCCTTCACGTCCTGATTGAACTGGCGCTCCTGCAGCGCATAGTCCTTGTCGGCCTGGACCTGCTCCGCTTCGATCGCCTTCTGTTGCTGGTCGATCGCCGTCCACCCGCCGATCCCCGCACCAATCACGCCCACCCATGTAGCGATGATGGTCGAAACGCCCGCGAACCCCAGTTTTTCCGCCACGCTGTCACCCCGACGGCGCAACAGCGCCAATGCCTGACGATCACCCTGACACACCGCAAACGCCCGCATAGTCCGTGACGTAACGACAAATACGGAAGAAATCCGTTTGGCGCCCCAGCGTTCTCGCGTTAATCCGCCACCTGCACCTGCCGGGAGACCCACCATGACCACCAGCCTCGAACACACCATCGACGCCGCGTGGGAAGATCGCGCATCTCTCTCCGCCTCAACGCAGGGCGCCGTCCGCAGCGCCGTGGATGAAGCTCTCGCCAAGCTCGACAGCGGCGCGCTCCGCGTCGCCGAGAAATCCGCCTCTGGCGCATGGACAGTGAACCAGTGGCTCAAGAAGGCAGTCCTGCTGTCCTTCCGTCTCAACCCGAACCGCACCATGGGCGTCGAGGGCCAGCAACCCGGCCCCTACTTCGACAAGGTGCAGACCAAGTTCAACGGCTGGACCGATCAGCAATTCTCCGCCGCCGGCTTCCGCGCCGTGCCCGGCGCCGTGGTGCGTCGCGGCTCCTTCATCGCGAAGGACGCGGTGCTGATGCCCAGCTTCGTCAACATCGGCGCCTATGTCGGCGAAGGCACAATGGTCGACACCTGGACCACGGTCGGCTCCTGCGCCCAGATCGGCAAGCACTGCCACCTCTCGGGCGGCGTCGGCATCGGCGGCGTGCTGGAGCCGCTGCAGGCCAACCCAGTCATCATCGAGGACAACTGCTTCATCGGCGCCCGTTCGGAGGTTGCCGAGGGCGTCATCGTGCGTGAAGGCTCCGTCGTCGGCATGGGCGTCTATCTCGGCCAGTCCACGCCGATCGTGAACCGCGCCACCGGCGAGACGCTGTTCGGCGAAGTCCCGCCCTACTCCGTCGTCGTCGCCGGCAACCGCCCCGGCTCCACGCCGATGCCGGGC
The DNA here is from genome assembly GCA_943371945.1 of Azorhizobium sp. AG788. Classification (GTDB taxonomy): domain Bacteria; phylum Pseudomonadota; class Alphaproteobacteria; order Caulobacterales; family Hyphomonadaceae; genus UBA7672. The sequence goes on along the minus strand of CALRWU020000264.1, from coordinate 1,863 downwards.
CAGAACTGGACGCCCTCGCTCTACTGTGCGGTGATCGTGAAACAGGTCGACGCCGGCACCCGCTCCAAGACCAGTGTCAACGAACTGCTGCGCGCGTAGTCGTGGCGAAACCGTCCGCACAGCCATCCGGCTATTCGGGCAAACGCCTCATCGACAAGCTCGGCGTCAAGGACGGCGCAAAGGCAATCGCCATTGCTCCGCCTGCCGACTACGCCGAGCTCACCGACAACGCTGCTATCACGCCGAAGAAAACAGCGCCCGCCACAGGCGCCTTCGACTTCATCCATCTATTCGTGAAGGCCACGGCAGACCTCGCCCGCGACCTCCCGAAGCTGGAACCCCGACTCGCCGACGGCGGCATGCTCTGGGTAAGCTGGCCGAAGAAATCGTCAAAGCTCTTCGTCGATCTAACCGAAGACGGCATCCGGAAGATCTGTCTTCCCCTGGGCCTCGTCGACGTGAAAGTCTGCGCCGTCGACGCTGACTGGTCGGGCCTCCGACTTTACCGCCGCAAGACCTGATCACCTCGCCCAGCCCACCTGCCCGCACCGCGAAAGCTACACCCCTTCTGCTGGAAAGCGGGCGCCCAGATTCGGCGGAAGCAGAAGACTCTTCCTCAGCAATCTCAGCCGCATTCCCGCACCAACAAAGGGAGACCACTACACAAACCGGCCGGGCTCCCTGCGAGAACGCCTCGTTATGAACACTCGGCAGCGCCCGGGGGAACTCGACGCCGCTATTGCGCATTCATTCCACCGGACCAAGTGGAGGCCTTCAATGCAGTTTGTTTATCTGATCCTGTTCGTCGTCGCCGCAGTGCTCGCGGCAGGGCTCATCATCGGTGCAGCGTTCAAGCTGGTCGGCTTCGCCATCGCAGCGCTGCTCGTTGTCGTCGCTGTATCGTGGGTCATGAGCAAGGTTCGTGGACCCCGCACGCGGTAGTCAGGAACACATAGACAGCCTGAGCATTGTCATCACGACCCCAATGGCGCGGAGCCAAGACATGCCCTCTTTCGTTCTGTACCTGCTCGGCTTCGTGATCCTGTCAGCGGGCATCCTGTTTGGCGCCTACATCCTCGGCGTCAGCACGCAATGGATTGCGGTGATCGGCATGGTCCTGCTCGGAATCGGCGTCATAACCGGCGTCGCCAGGACGCGCCACCGTGATGCGCCTGCCGCAAGCGACCCGTCTGTCGACAACGGCTGAACTCTAGTAACCCTGCCCTACGCCGCCATCGAGCACGAGATTGCCGGCGGCGATGGGCTTGGCGACCTTCACTTCCTTGATGACCTTGGTCATCGTCTGGCGCGTCGCCGGCTCGCAGATCGTCTTCCTGGTCGAGACCTTCACAAGCTTCACGCCCGGGCCGTACTTGCGCAGCAGCGATCGCTCGTTGCAATTACGCTCCGGCGTCTGCGTCCGGCACTGCGCGACGCCGCCCGGCCCATGCCACAGCGCCTCGCCCTTGCCGCACGAGAAGGTCTCTCCCTTGTCGAAGCTGGCTGAGCCATCCACCATCTCGCCCATCGTCACCTGCATGTGCGTGCCGGCGACACAGCGATAAATCTCGCCCCTATATTTGCTGTCGACCGCCATCTCGCCATCAACGCGTGAAGCCGGATGCGGCGTATCCTTGTCGTCGATGCAGACAGCCTGCACTGGCCGCGTGCGCAGCTCCTCGGTCAGCTTGTCCATGCAGTAATTTTCCGAACCGATCACATTCTCCTCGACATAGCGCGTCTCATAACCGCCATCGACCGCGAGGTTGCTGATCGTGCTCTGCGCAACGCCGGGGTTGCTGTAATAGCCCCCACCGCCGCCAATGAAATAACCGCCAGCGGAGCCCGACGCTCCTGCCGATG
>CALRWU020000263.1:0-5390 GCA_943371945.1 Azorhizobium sp. AG788 | reverse complement strand
GTGGCGGCCCGCGCGATGAACGCCGCGGTGATCCCCGGCCATCCCTATGCGCGGTACGCGACGGCTGAGACGGTTGCGAGCATCGCCAGGCCGGATGTGATCGACTTCAAGAAACGCTTGATGACGCGCGACCGGGTGATGGTGGTTGTCGTCGGCGACATCACAGCGGAAGAGCTGAAGCCGAAGCTGGATCTGGTGTTCGGCGAGTTGCCTGTTGGGCAGCCGCCCATCGTCCTACCGAAAGCCGTGGCGCGTCCGGCGCTGCCCGAACCGCTCATCAAGCAACTGCCGCAACCGCAAACGTTGGTGCTGTTCTCCGGGCCCGGCGTGCGGCGTGACGATCCTGATTTTTTTGCGGCCTACACGCTGAACTACATTCTCGGTGGCGGCGGTTTTTCATCTCGCCTGGTCGAAGACGTACGCGAGAAGCGCGGACTGACCTATGGGATTGGTACTGGGCTGAGCATCCAGCCTGCCTACTGGCGCTGGACCGGGTCGAGTTCGACGATGAATGACAAGGCGGAGGACGTTGTTCGCCTGATCCGCGAGAATATTGCGAGGCTCGGCAAGGATGGGCCCACGGAGGCTGAACTCGCTGACGCCAAGGCTTACCTGACCGGGGCGTTTCCGTTGTCCTTTGACTCGAATGCCAAGACGGCGCGCAATCTGTTGGGTTTCTGGCAGGACGGGCAGGGCGCGGACTATGTGCAGCACCGCAACGAATACTTCGAGGCTGTGACGCTGGATGATCTGAAGCGGGTCGCCGCCAAATACATGAAGCCGGACGATTTTACCTTCGTGATGGTCGGACAGCCGGTTACCGACTGATCAAGACCCATAAAGCTGTGGGCGCAGCCGCAGCGGCGCCCTGCAATCGATCTTCGGGAAGGCTAAGGTACGGCATGGCCGAATCAGCCCTCAAGCAGTCCGAAGGACGCATCCGCCGCTTGCCGCCGGACACGGTGAACCGGATTGCCGCGGGCGAGGTTGTTGAGCGTCCGGCTGCAGCCGCCAAGGAGCTGATCGAGAACGCGCTGGATGCTGGCGCGCGAGCCATCCGCGTGCGGATCGAGGGCGGTGGGTTGGTTCGCCTGATGGTTGAGGATGACGGCCACGGCATGTCGGTGGACGAACTGCCGGTCGCGATCGAGCGGCATGCGACATCCAAGCTGACGGCGGACGATGAGGGGCATGTGGACCTGCTGGATATCCGCACCATGGGGTTCCGGGGTGAGGCGCTGCCGTCGATCGGGTCGGTGTCGCGCCTGTCGATCCTCAGTCGCGCGAAAGGATCGGACGGGGCGTTCGAAATCACGGTGGATGCAGGTCGGATCGATGGGCCCAAACCGGGGCCGTGGAGCGGGCTCGCCAGCAATGGCACACGCGTGGATGTGCGCGATCTTTTCTATGCCACGCCCGCGCGTCTGAATTTCATGAAGTCCGAGCGGTCGGAGGCTCAGGCGATTGCAGACACGGTGCGGCGGCTGGCGCTGACGCGAGCGGACGTCTCGTTCCACCTGGAGACGGACGAGCGGGCGATCATCAAGCTGCAGGCCGAGCAGGGCACGCTGACGGAAGCGCGGCTGAAGCGACTGGGCGCTGTGCTAGGCCGCGAGTTCCGCGAGAACGCGGTGGAGATCGAAGCAGAGCGCGAAGGCGTACGCGTTTCGGGCTTTGCTGGCTTGCCGACATTCAATCGTGGCTCGTCGCAGCACCAGTATCTGTTCGTGAACGGGCGGCCCGTGAAGGACAAGCTGCTCGTTGGCGTGCTGCGGGCTGCCTATCAGGATTTTCTGGCGCGCGATCGTCATCCCATGGCGGTGCTGTTTGTTGACCTCGATCCGATGCAGGTCGATGTGAACGTGCACCCCGCGAAGACAGAGGTGCGGTTCCGGGACGCGGCGAATGTGCGTGGCCTGATGATTGGGGCTCTGCGCCACGCGCTGGCGAGTGCGGGACACAGGGCGAGCACGACGGTCGCAGGCGCGGCTCTAGGCGCGGCCACCAGCCATGTGGCGCCGTCGCTGCCCTGGGCTTCTCACAGCGCGAAATGGTCACCGGCGCGACCTGTGGTGTCGGATGCCGACTATGGTTCGCCTTATGGCGCGATGTCGGAAAACCGCGCGGCGACATTCGATGCGTTTGCGGCGGCTCCCAGTGCTCGGGTCGAGCCTGCGTCAGATGATAAACCCGTCGGTACGCCGCCGCTGGGGGTTGCGCGGGCTCAGGTGCACGAGACGTACATCATCGCGCAGACGGTCGACGGCATGGTGATTGTCGATCAGCACGCGGCCCACGAGCGGCTCGTCTATGAGCGCATGAAGGCGCAGATGGCTGGAGAGGGCGTGAAGCGACAGGCGCTGCTGATCCCGGAGATTGTCGAGCTTTCCGACGAAGAGGCGCTGCGCGTGCTGGATCGCGCTGCGGAGCTGGAACAGATGGGCCTAGAGGTTGAGCCCTTCGGGCGTGGCGCAGTTGCCGTACGCGCGACTCCGGCGCTGTTCGGGCCGATGGATGTGAAGGGACTGATCCGAGATCTGGCGGATGACTTCGCCGAATATGAGGCGGGGCTGGCGCTCAAGGAGCGGATGGAAGAGGTCATGGGCAACATGGCCTGTCGTGGCTCCGTTCGTGCCGGGCGGAGGCTGACAGCTGATGAGATGAATGCACTGCTCCGCCAGATGGAGGCGACGCCCCACTCTGGGCAGTGCAACCACGGCCGGCCGACTTATGTCGAGCTGAAGCTCAGCGATATCGAGAAGCTGTTCGGGCGGCGTTAGGCGGCGCCCTCAAGCAATGCCCGCACCGGAGCGAAGGTGCGGCGATGCGCGGGGCTCGGTCCCAGTCGGCGCAGCGCTTCCAGATGCATGGCCGATCCGTAGCCCTTGTGCTGCGAGAAGCCGTAGCCAGGGTATTGCGCGCAGAGTTCCACCATGAGGGCATCGCGCGCTGTCTTGGCGAGGATGGAGGCTGCGGAGATCGCTGGTTCCAGGGCGTCACCGCCGATAATGCAGGTGACCTTGCAGCCAAGCGGGGGTGGGTCCTTGCCGTCGACCAGCGCGTGCATGGGGCGAATGCCGAGGCCTTCGAAAGCACGGCACATGGCGCGAAAGTTGGCCTGGCGGATATTGATTTCGTCGATTTCCTCGACGCTGGCCCAGCCCACGGCCCATGCCATGGCGCGCTCGCGGATCAGCGGGGCTAGAGCGTCCCGGCGCTTCTCGGACAGTTGCTTGCTGTCGTTGAGCCCCTCGATCGGGCGGGCTGGGTCGAGGATGACAGCGGCGGCGCAAACGGGGCCGGCGAGAGGGCCGCGGCCAGCTTCGTCGATGCCGCAAACAATCTTTCGATCTTTTTGCTCAACGAAGGCTGGCTCGAACAAATCCATGGAAGGGGTTAGACATGAGTCTGGCCCCAACCGGCAACCTTCGAGGGTTCAATGTCCACAGCAGACGTCATCCGCATCCACAAGCACGGCGGACCGGAGGAAATGAAGTTCGAACAGGTGGATCTCCCGTCGCCCGGACCGGGACAGGCGCGCCTGCGCCAGACGGCTATCGGACTGAACTTCATCGATGTTTACACGCGCACGGGACTTTATCCCGGGCCGACACCGTCGGTGCTGGGCGTTGAGGCGGCCGGTGTCGTCGAGGCGCTGGGCGACGGGGTGACGAGCGTCAAGGTTGGCGACCGTGTGGTCTACAATGGCGTGGCGGGCGCCTATGCCTCGCATCGCAATGCGCCGGCCGACCGGCTGGTGCGGATACCCGAGTCGATCTCGGACGAAGATGCGGCGGCAGTGTTCCTCAAAGGGCTCACGGTGTGGATGCTGACATTCGAGATCAGGCGCATTCAGCCCGGCGAGACCATTCTGGTCTGGGCGGCGGCGGGCGGCGTCGGATCGATCCTCGTGCCGTGGGCAAATGCGCAAGGCGCGAGGGTGATTGGTGTTGTCTCGACGCCCGAGAAGGCCGAGCTTGCGCAACGCTATGGCTGCGATGCGACGATACTGTCGAGCGAGGATGTTCCGGCGCGCGTGAAGGAGCTGACCGGCGGCAAGGGCGTGACAGTTGTCTATGACAGTGTCGGCAAGGCATCCGCCGAGGCGAGCCTGAAGTCGCTGCAGCCGCGCGGCTGGTTCATCACTTATGGCAACGCGTCGGGGCCAGCAGATCCCATAGCGCCGGGGCGGCTCAATCAGGGCGGGTCACTGATCATGACGCGGCCAGGCTTGTTCCATTTCACGAAGACGCGCGAAGAGCTCGAACGTGGATCGGCTGCCTTGTGGGGCGCGATGCGGTCAGGTGCAGTGAAGGCGGACGTGCGCCAGCGTTTCGCGCTGAAGGACGCGGCGGCGGCGCATCGTGCGCTCGAGGCGCGCGAGACCATCGGCGCAACAGTCCTGAAGCCTTGAGGTCTTAGAAATGGACCACCCGTTCCAGCGCTGGGTCGACTCTGCGCGGCCGCGTACGCAGCTTTGGCGTACAGCGTTGGGGGCCGTCATCGTCGTTGGCATCTGGATGATCTGGACGGTGGCCCTCGGCCTCTTTGCAGTTGGCAGCGGGCTGATCACCCGGAATGCGCTGGCGTCGGTCATGGGGCAGTCGGACACGCCGCTCTCTTACATTGATGTCGTATCGGCCACTGGCGTCCTGTTTGCGACTTTCTGGGGGTTGTGGATCGGCCTGTGGGTGGTCGTGCGGCTCCTGGGCAAGCGCGGCCTTGCGTCCGTCGTCTCGGATCAGGGCCGCGTGCGGCTGGGGCAGTTCGGTGTCGGGATGGCGCTTGCGGCGGGGTATCTTGCTGCCGGGATGGTGCTCTCATCCTTCTCCGGCATGACACCGCAGCGCTCGAGCCTGCCGGTCGAGACGTGGCTGATGTCGTTTGCGCCACTGGCGATCCTGATCTTTCTGCAGAGCGCGGGAGAGGAGTTGTTCTTCCGGGGCTATCTCACGCAGCAACTCGCTGCGCGGGTCCGGCATCCGCTGGTGTGGGGCCTGTTGCCATCGCTGGCTTTTGGCCTCGCGCATGCAAGCAATGGCGGCGGGGACATGCAGTTTGGCGTCTACTATGTGGTGGCGGCGACAATGCTCGGACTCGTGATGACGGCAACAGTCTGGCGGACGGGCGGACTGTCGGCTGCGATGGGCTTTCACTTCGTCAACAATATCGGGGCGTTGTTGGTGGTCAGCGTGGCCGGAGCATCGCCCCCGGTTTCGTTGTTCCTGCTTAGCCTGCCGGATGCACTTGGCTCAGCGCCAACCGATTTGCTGGTACTTGGCCTGCTGCTGGCGTTCGTGTTGTCACCGTTCGCACCGCTGCCGAAGGGTCAGCCCCTGCGGAGGAACGTCACGCGCGCCGCGCCGTAGATGCGCTCGTCCTCCGTGATC
>CALRWU020000262.1:0-5407 GCA_943371945.1 Azorhizobium sp. AG788 | reverse complement strand
CAAGGGATATGCTGAGGCAGTAACGATCTGGGGAAACGAATGAAGTTGATGGCGTTTGGAATAGTTTTCACGGCCGTCATAGCTGCATCGCCTGCAATGGCGCAGGAACCGAACGACACCGTTGAGCCGTGAGGCATTCAATCATCGTCGGGCTTGCAAAATTGGGTCCCGGGTCTCGCTACGCTTGCCCGGGATGACAATTGAGTTGATGATTCAACTCAAGCGAACTCGCAGCAATATCAACTAATCCCAACGGCTTTCCGCACAGCAGGATTGTCGGCGAGTACGATGCGGCCCAGCCACGCCGCCAGTAGCTCCATTCCCTCTGGCGTCCTGCCAAATCGTTCCAGATCGGCGTCGATCAGGATCAACGGGTCGCCGTCGAACATATCGTTCGTGTGGCGATAGATTTCGACGCGCTTTGCTCCAGCGTCGAAGCGAACGGTATGCCAATGCATCACCGGCTCCTCTGGCGATTTATACTCGACCAGCGATGGGACCGCGCCCCACACTCTAACACGATCTGGCGTCTGGCCGCAGGGCGAGGAGAGCCAGCCGGATGTGGAGTCCGGCGGCGGCGACACCCTGCATCGCGACTTCATGAATCGCTTGATTCTGTAACAGTTGGGATTCGTCGGCGGCTCGTCCTATAAGGGTGCAAACCGTTCGGGAGTCAGCATGTCCGACGTCATCATCCATCGCGAAGGCGTCGCCGGGCGGATCACGCTCAACCGGCCACAGGCCCTTCATGCACTGAATGAAGAAATGTGCCTGACGATGGACGCCGCCTTGAAAGCCTGGGCGGATGATCCCGAGATCGAGTTGGTGGTCGTCGATCACGCCAAGGATACGCGCGGCTTCTGCGCCGGCGGCGATATCCGTATGCTGGCCGAAAGCGGCACGGGCGATGGGGCCGCCGCGCAGGCCTTCTTTCGCGCCGAGTACCGTCTCAACACGCGCATCAAGAATTACCCAAAGCCCTATGTCGCCTTTATGGATGGCGTCACCATGGGCGGCGGGGTCGGCATCTCCGTACATGGCTCGCACCGTGTGGCGACCGAGCGCACACTCTTTGCGATGCCGGAGACGGGCATCGGCCTTTTCCCGGATGTCGGCGGCGGCTGGTTCCTGCCGCGTCTTGGCCCACCGCTCGGCATGTGGCTGGCGCTGACAGGTGAACGGCTGAAAGGCGGCGATGTCTGCGCTGCCGGCGTCGCCACCAATTTCTGCGACTCCTCGGTCGTTGATGTCGTCAAGCGCTCTGTGTGCGATGGCGGCCTGAGCCTGCTGGAGGCGATGGACTGGGACGAGTCAGGCGGCTTCGAGAAACACATCGACGAAATCCAGCGCTGCTTCTGGAAACCTACCGTCGAAGACACCTTCCTCGCCCTCGAGGCCGAACCGGGCGAGTGGGCGAAGAAGCAGCTGGATGTCCTCAAGACCAAATCGCCCCGCACGCTGAAAGTCACGCACCGCCAGCTCACCCTCGGCCTGCAGGCATCGACGTTCGAGGACAATATGCGGATGGAGTTTCGCATCGGCTGCCGGCAAGTTCACAGCCATGACTTCCAGGAAGGCGTGCGCGCAGTCATCATCGACAAGGACAACGCGCCGAAATGGGATCCGCCGAATCTGGCTGGGGTCAGTCAGCGTACGCTCGATGAAATCTTCGCGCCGCTGGGCGAGGGCGAGTTGACCTTCGACTGACCGACAAATCGCCGCGCAAAACACGCGCAAAACAAAAGGCCCGGGGGTTAGCCGGGCCTTTCGCGCGTTCATCGCATCAGCTCAGGGCTTCGGCGCAACCGTTGAGGAACCGCCTGTCGGATCGCCCTCCGTCAGCGCCTCCTTCATCGCGTCGCCTTCGTCGTCCAGCTCGCCCTTTGGCAGCTTCATCGCGCCGATGTGCCAGAGGATGGCCAGCGGCGTCATCAGGACGACGGCAATGATCATCGCCCACTTCAGCGACATCTGCTTCACCTGGTCTACGCTGTCGCCGAGGAAGCTGTGCGCCTGCGACAGGCTGTCGGCGTTGCCGCTGATCCAGTCCGACAACATGCCCACGACGAAGGGACCGGTGCCGAGGCCGAGGATGTTCAGGATGAAGAACAGCACCGCCGACGACATGGCGCGCATCGAGGCGGGCACAAGGTGGTGCGTGATCGCGAGAGCCGGCCCGAGATACATGGCGGCCAGGGTAATGCCCGGGAAATAGAGCAGAAGCGACAGCTCGACATTCGGGGCCAGCATCGCCGCGATGAACAGCGGTGCGCCCAGGATTTTGCCCCACATCGGAACCCACAGGAACCAGCGACGGTCCTTTGCCCCGAGACGGTCGGCCAGGTAGCCGCCTGCGATCGTGCCGATCATGCCGCCAACACCACTGCAGGTTCCATAGAACAGGCCGATCTCGGTCTTGTTCATCTGATAGCAGTCAGCGGCGAGCTGGCGCACGCCGTCCACCATCGTGGCCTGGCACATGCCGAGCGCATTCTGGAGTTCAGGCATGCCCCACTGGCCGATGTATTTGACGGCGCCGCCAACCGACGCGGGATCTATGACGCCATACGTCCGCGGCATGAAGGATGGCATCCAGTTGCCGAGCCCGTAGGTGATGAAGGTCCCCGCGCCGGTTGCGATGGCGTAGTACGGGAACGCCTTCAGCGACCAGAGCTTGGCGAACGACTTCACGAACGTCGGCTTGTCCGTCGATGGCGTCGCGCCTGACAGGCCGCGCACCGGCTCGCGAACCGTGGTCCAGGCAACGACAGCGAAGATAACGCCCGGAATGCCGACCACGAAGAACGCCTGGCGCCAATTCAGCGCCTCGCTCAACCAACCACCCAGATAATAGCCGAGTAGGGTGCCAGCGTAGAGACCTGCGGAGTACAGCGCCAGCGCGCGCCCGCGTTTCTCTTTCTCGTAAAGGTCGGAGATCATGGCGTGGGCAGGGGGCGAGCCGCCGGCCTCCCCAAGCCCAACGCCCATGCGTGTGATCAGCAGGACGACAAACGCGGAAATCGTGAACGTGCCGATGTGGATCGGATTGGCGAGACCGCAGAGCGCTGTGAAGCCGCTCCAGACCGCCAGCGAGACCACCATGACGCCTTTGCGGCTGGTGGAGTCGGCGATGCGGGCCACGGGTATGCCCATCGTGCAATAGACCACGGCGAACGCGAGGCCGGTCATCATGCCCAGTTGGGTGTCGTTGAGGCCCAGGTCGGCCTTGATGTCTTCCTGCAGGATGTTGACGATCTGCCGGTCGATGAAGTTGAAAATGTAGACGATGATCAGGATCCACAGCGCCCACGTCCGGTGCTTCCGGGCGTCGTCCATAGTCGTGATCATGCTAGGCGATAGAAACGCCATTCAGATCTCTCCCCAGTGGCGCGGCTTTATTTGATTTTTTGAACCGCTGGGGTGCAGCCTTCCCAAATGAGACGCGGCATGTCCACGATAATCCCCAGCCCGCCCCGGGTGGACCGATAACAATCGAGACAGCAGCGGAATCCGAAGCTTCTGCCGCGTCGCGGCACGGTCTGCGCCAATCTTGACGTCCAACGCCGGGGCGCCCTATGAACCCGCTCCCCTGAACAAAGGGGTCCCGGGCGATTAGCTCAGCGGGAGAGCACTCCCTTCACACGGGAGGGGTCGCAGGTTCAATCCCTGCATCGCCCACCAGCTTTTCGGACGAAACGCTCAAAATGTTCGTGGGCAGAGGTGGATAACGGCGTTTCGCAGCCGACTCGTTCCGCGCCAGCCGTCGCGATCCTCGTCCGACCCAGCGATCGTGCCCCAGGGCCCGGGTTAACGCCCGGAACATCCGGTCGCGTTCCTCGTTTCTAAAAACACCAATGTTCTGAAGGCAAAACCGAGGATCAGGCAAAGCGAGGCAAGTCGTTTCCCAACAAATGTTCATCTAACCAAGGCGGCTTGGGGACGTCCGCCACAATTGATCTTCAAAATACCTTGTCTGCTTCATGCGCCGCCTCAACTGCATTCCTAGGTTGACTTCACGACCACACCGCAAAGCGGGGGGCGAGAACTGAGGGACCTACCGAGGCCGATTGGCGATCCCGCCATAGGCGCCTCACCTGGTGTCTGGAGAATTACATGAACGGCGATTTCTGCGACGAAGATGGCGCGCGCAAGCTGAAGCTGAAGATCGAAGAGTACTGGTTGAGCCGTGGTTTCGACGTCTCGATCAACCTCATCGACGCTGGCTTTGTGCCTGCGATGCGTTCGGCCCGCACGGATGTCCGCAGCAACATGGTCAACGGTATGCCGCCCAAGAAAAAAGGCGGCCGTCCGGAGCCCGGCAAACCTGCCGGCTATGGCCGCGGAGGCTGACGGTTCAACAAGCGGACCAGAAGGTTTGGCAGATCAGCAAATTGAGTAAACACGGCGTCGGCCCCTAACAGGTCCGGCGCCGTGTCTGTATAGCCGAATGCGTAGACGGCCACGGGAGCGCCAGCTGCTTTGGCCGAAAGAACGTCGTTGATCGAATCGCCCACCATCGCGCTGCGCACTGGGTCGCCACCTGCCGCGCGGATTGCATGCAGATAGTGATCCGGATGCGGTTTGCGATTCTTCACGGCGTCGGCGCCGACAATCGCCGCGAACCTGTGCGCCATCCCCAGCGTAGTCAGCAACTGGACTGACAGATCGGTTCGCTTGTTCGTGCAGACGCAAAGCGTCGCGCCCATGGCCTGCAGACGGTCGAGCGCATCCGGCAGGCCGGGATAGGGATGAGAGTAAGCCGCGATGTCGCGGGCGTAGTGGGCGATGTACGCATCGGTCAGCTTATCCAGCCGGGATTCGTCCGGATGTATCCCGTGGACAGCCAGAACCCGGACTATCAACGCGCGGGCGCCCTGGCCCACGAAATTCCGGATGTCGTCGAGCGTGGCTGCCGGCGCCCCTTCCGCAGCAAGAACCAGGTTTAGCGCCGCATGAATATCGCCAACGGTCTCGACCAGCGTGCCGTCCAGGTCGAATGCGATGGTGTGGCCGGAAAGGTTGGTCATGGGGCCGGGTGTGGTAGGAGGGCGGATCGGGATTCGACCTGAAGGACAGGCCATGGCGGACCGTTTCGCAATCATCCTCGCCGCGGGCAAGGGCACGCGCATGAAATCGCCGCGGCCCAAGGTGCTGCACGAGATCGGCGGTCGCTCCATGCTGGCGTGGAGCGTCGCGCTCGCGAAGGATCTGGGCTGCAAGCGCTCAGTCGTTGTGGTTGGCCCCGACATGCCGGTTCTGTACGAAGCGGCCGCGAAGCTCGTCGGCGCCGAGAACGTCGTGATCCAGCGCGACCAGCTCGGCACGGCCAACGCCGTCGATGCCGCGCGAGATGCCCTGAAGGATGCCGACGGCCACGCCATCGTTCTCTATGCCGATACACCGCTTG
>CALRWU020000261.1:0-5432 GCA_943371945.1 Azorhizobium sp. AG788 | reverse complement strand
GATCGGCTTGTCCGACGCCTCAATGCGCAGTGTTGGCGTGCACGCTGCAGCGCCGCCGACGAGGGCGGCAAGCGCGAGACTGCTGGCCATCAACTGCGCAGCCAGTGGCTGGCCAGTCGGGGCGGATCTGGAAACTCTTCCAGGCATTGCCTGCTCCTTACCTGCGGCCGGAACCGCGACCTTCGGGGCGAACCTTGCCTCTTCAAGAGGCGGCGTCAATGTCGCCGTGTTTCGTGTCGCCGTCATTTCTCTTGCTCGCGGACCTGTTCGATAGCGGTGCGGACATCAGGGCGCTGCATCGTCGACGTCAACAAAGGCACTAACGCGCTGTCGACGCCGATGTTCAGCCTGAAAGGCTGCCCGGACATGACGTCGGGGTTGCTGCCCAACACGCTGAGCGTCAGCAACATGTTACCCGTGAGGTTACCGTCGAGCCCTACCTCCAGCACCTCATAGCGAAAATCCTTCAGAGCATCGAACAGCATCTTCGAGTTCGCGTCGGCCTGCGCCGCCGCATCGCCGGTGGAGCCTGAATACTGGATAACGCCAGGGTTCACCGATTTGAGCTTAGCATGGTCGATCACGGCTGAACCGGTTGTGAACACGACTGGGAACTCGCCGGACACGATGCCCTGCAGCTTCATGTCGGGCAGCTTGAACTGTTCGGCCAGCTTGGCGAGGTCCCAGTTCACGGCGCGCGCGACGATGCGGTTCTGAGCTTCGCTGGAGAATCTGAAATCCTGCGGATCGACGCGGATGAAGCCGCCGCCGAAGGGCCATTGCGCCGACTCGAGGCGGATGGCGTCGTAACCGATCAGCGCGAAATCGATCTCGCCCTTCTCGATCGGGAGGCCAAGCGTCACCTTGTCGAGCGTGAGCTTCTGACCCGGCGCTGATTTCATGTTGAGCAGGTCAGCGACTTCGATGCGGCCGGAAACGCCCTCGAACACGCCGGCGGCGGCAAGCGCGAAGCCGAGCTTCTTCATGTCGAGAACGCCGGAGGCCTTGAAGTCGCCGGACGACCAGGACGCGCTGCCCGATATGTCGAGCCTGCCGGTCACGTTCGCTGGCCCCACGAGCAAGGGCGAGAGATCTCCAGGCTGAAACTGGCGCGGCTTGAAGATCAGCGGCGTCGGCTCGAACGTAAGCCCGCCCGTGTTCTCATCGAGATCATGCTTGCCGGTAACGTGCGCGACCTGCATGCCGGATTTCGCCAACGTAAACGTACCGCTGAAATCGACGAGGCTGTTCTTCAGACGCCCCTCCCCTCGGAAGTTGACATCTTCGTAGCGACGCCCGTCTTCCTTCAACGGATCGGAGAGGCGCATCGACAGGCCGGAGAGGGAGCCCGAGAGCGAGCCGCCAGAGCCGGTAAGATCGAATGCGCCTTTCAAATCCGCGACATGGCCTTCTTCGGTTTCGACGTTCGCGTCCTTGAACGCTCCGACGACTTTCCAGCCGTTGGAGAGATCGACCTCCCCCGTGACATCGCCGACGCGGATAGGAATTTTGCGCTGGTCCAGCGTCAGATCGATCCTTGCGGGCGCCATGTTGAAATTGGCGCGTATGGTCGACTGCGCGCGCCAGTTCACGCCGACGGCGCCAAGCTGCACAGCGGCGGCGTAGCCATCGCCCTTGAGAGGAACAGTTACCGGCGCAAGCTGCCCCTTGCCGACAAAACCCTCGCCGGAGCGTTCGGCCACGTGACCGACCGGGGTGTAGCGCAGCGCGCTGGCGCCGAAGACGGAGGCGCCAAAGCGAGCTTCCTTCCATTGCAGCAAGGCCCCTCGGGGAGCGTCGGCAATGAATGTCGACTCGTCCCATTTCGCGCTGACCTGCGCTTCGGCGCGAGCGGCTTTCCATTGGCCGCCGGCAAGACCGCCATCGATCTGTACGAGCAGGCTTGCAACTGCCAACCCTTCTGGGCCTTCGGAGACAAGGCTCAGGTCCTTGAAGTCGGCCGAGAATGTGTCAGCGCCGACTTTCCAGGTGCGGATAAAGGCGTTGCCGGCGAGGGACATTTTCGCGCCGGCGCCAGAAGCGTCGTTGATGTCGAGGACAAGGGTCGGCCCCCCGCCGCCCTGCCACGTGATGTTGCCCGCTGCGGTCCACGGATTATTGGCCGACGAGGTGTAGGTGGCGACCGCAGCCTGCCCCTGGCGGGCGTTGGCGGTGATGGTGAGGCCGCTGGCGGCTTTCAGCACGGCGCCGCGGTTGAGCGATACGGCGAGGCCTTCGGGCGTTGTGCGCACCGACCAGGGAATGGAGGCGTCAAAGCCCTGAGCGGCGCGGTCGATCGTACGGCGCAAGACCTCGGCATAGGGCGGCAGCACCGCTTCGAACGGAGCCGCGATGGTTTTCACGACTGACAGTCGCTGTTGCGTAGGCAGCAAGCCTGACTTCACGGCAATGACGCCGTCCGCCGACCCGACCCGACCGGCCGCAATCTCGATCTTTCCGGTGACGCTGGTCTGTTCTGCCGCGAAACGCGGCGCGCGCAGATCATCGACCACGAGCGCAAGATCGCCGCCGGACTTCGTAGCGTCGACCGGCTGAATCAGGGCCGTGAGTTTCGACTTCGCCCAAGAAGCGCCGGCGTACTCGCCCTCGCCCGTGCTGGCGTCGACTTGCAAACGGCGCACATTGGCAAGCCAGTCGCTGAGGGTTGCAGCGCCGCTGCCCAACGCGCCAGACTCGAGTGATGCAGTCGCCTGCGCATTGGAGAGAGAGACGTCGTTTACCTGCAAGTCTCCGAGACTTGCTGTGCCCTCACCTTTCAGCTTACCGGCGAACTGTTCGAGCGTTGCATCGATCTTGATGTCGGCAAGCCTGGCGCCAGCAGCAGAGAACTTCGCGACATCGACCTTCACGCGCCCTGAAATTGTCTCGCCCGCGACAGTCGCGTTCAGATTGGCGGCGGTGATGTCGATCGTTGCGCCGGAAAGCCCCATCGAAGTTGGCGTGACGGCGAGATCGACAACGAACGCGCTTGCGTCCGCTGCAGTGATCCTACCCTTCGCGATGACGGGCCCCGAAAGCGTATCGCCGATGATGGTGAGATCGGCGAGCTGCAACCTCGGGTTGGGGGCGGCCGGCTTGCCGGAAGGCCTTGTGAATGTGGTGATCGCCTTGTCCAGATCGCCGAACACGGAGCGCTTGCCCGTGAGATCGAGTCGCAGCGTGAGACCATCGCCGATGACCGAAGCGGCGCGCGGCGCGAACGGACCGTCCCAGGCGAGGCCGATATCGATCTCGCGCGCGGTCACAGCTGCGTTAGGGGACCCCGGAGCGCGCGCATCAACAGTCGTTAATGTTAACCCCGCGAAATCAAATTTAGTGATGGTGAATTTGCACGAAAGCTCTTGCTCAGCGCACACGCCGTTCGCGATCGCCTCCGCAATGGTCTGCCGAAGGAACCAGATTCCCAAGGCAAAAATCGCGAATGCGGCGAGAACTAGGCCAAAGATGCGGCCTTTAGGCGTCTTTACTGACGAGCGATCAAGCTTTTCTTCAGTCATGTACTGTCATGATATGCATTCGAGCTTGTGCATTATCACCTGAACGTTTTTATTTGCTGTCTGGTCCGCCGCTTCGACGTAAATAGCGAGGGGGCGCGGCGAACCAAACAATCCGTTCCGCAAGGAACCACTCGGAGCACCCATGAAAAACACCTGGTTTGATTGGGGGATGGGTGCGGCTGCGGCCGTGCTTATTGGGACAGGGCTTGTTGCAGCGGGCGTGAGCACGCGTTCAGTTGATGCTGAATCTCTCGACGACAATTTGCCGGATCCGCGCGAGGCCGTCGCCTCTCTAACGAGCGCGCGCGACGCGGGCGGCCTCACAAGCGAAATGAAACGTGTCTCCGTTCTGCGGAACGAGACACTGTCCTCCGTGCTGGATCGCATGGGCGCGCCGCGTTCGGAGGCGAACAGCGCTGTGTATGCTGCGAGCCAGTTGCTCGACCTGCGCGACATGCGTCCGGGCGACGATGTCACTGCGTGGCTCGAGACCGGCATTGATGGCGTCGTGCGCCTCACCGGCGTGTCGCTGCGCCCTGCCGCCGAAACGCAAGTGCTCGTGTCGCTTGGCGCTGATGGCACGTGGACGCCGCATGAACTCAAAGCGAAACTTTCACCCGGCATCGACTACATCTCCGCCGACGTTGACCAATCGATCTACCAGACGGCGCTTGGCCTTGGCGCCAACGATCAGCAGGTCGTCGATTTCGCGGACATCTTTGGCTACGACATCGACTTCCAGCGCGAAGTGCAGACCGGCGACCACTTCGGCATTCTGTACGAGACGTTCGAAGACGAACGCGGCGAGACGGTGAAGACCGGCAATGTGCTGATGGCCGAAATGGATGGCGCGGCGCTGACCAAGACATTCTATCGCTTCACGCCGTCGGACGATGGCCAGGTCGACTACTTCGATGCGACCGGCCAGAGCGCCAAGAAATTCCTGATGAAGACGCCGATCAACGGCGCGCGTCTTTCGTCCGGCTTCGGCAATCGCAAGCATCCCATCCTCGGCTATACCAAGCTGCACAAAGGCACCGACTTCGCCGCCCCCACGGGCACGCCCATCTACGCGGCGGGCAATGGCCGTCTTGTGGGTTATGGTCCGAATGGAACCTTCGGCAACTATGCCAAGATCCAGCATGCCAATGGCTATGTCACGGCTTACGCACACATGAGCCGCTTCGCGTCAGGCCTGCACAAGGGCAGCAACGTCAAACAGGGCCAGGTGATCGGCTATGTCGGCACGACCGGCCGCTCGACCGGCCCTCACCTGCACTATGAGGTCTATGTAGACAACCGGCCAGTGAACGCCATGACGCTGAAACTGCCGACGGGTCGGAAGCTTACGGGCGAGCAGCTGGAAGCATTTGCCGCCGAGCGCGCGCGTATCGAGGCGCTGCGCGATGCGGAAATCACGGAGCGGATGGTGGCGGAGGCGACTCCAGCGCCCAAGCCGACAGGCCCAGGCTATAGCGCCGTGCCAGTGGCCGCCGCGGCGCCGACCGAAAGCCGGGATGAGACCGCCCGCCCCTGACGGGCGCGCGTCCTCTGCATGCAAGCGACTTGTGTGGCCGGGCAGCGCTGGGCTAGGTCTGGACGCATCTGGATTCCAGGGGAGCCGTCATGTCGCTGAAGCTCGTTTCCGTTCTTGCTGCCGCCCTTGCCGTGGGCGCGTGCGCCAGCAATCCAAAGATGGACCCGGGCCGCTTCCCCTTCATGGTTGGCTGCTGGCGATCGGCGGACGGCGTGAACAAGGAAGTGTGGTCCTATCCCGAGGGCGGCATCATGTTCGGTTACGGTACGACCACGCGCGATGGCGCAATGACGACATGGGAACAGTCGCGCATCGATATCCGCCCGTCGCGGTCGACCTATACGGCGTCACCGGAAGGACAGCGACCGATCACCTTC
>CALRWU020000260.1:0-5441 GCA_943371945.1 Azorhizobium sp. AG788 | reverse complement strand
TGATGGACACATTCGGGCTGGGGCATGGGCACGCGAATGCCGTTGTTCACATCTGGCGCGAGCATGATGGCGGGGACGCGCTGATTGGCGCAGTGCCTACAAAAGCAGCCAAGGCGCCGACGAAGGCCGCGAAGAAAGCGCCGGTGAAGAAGGCGGCTGCAAAGAAGAAGTGAGGCCGGCGAAGCGCTAGCGCGGCCTTAGAGGCTGCGCGTCATGAACACGCTGAACGGGTCGAGCTTGTAGTCGGCGAACGGTCCGCAGACGGAGAAGCCGGAGCTTTCGTAGAGTTTGATCGCGGGTATGAAGGCGTCGGTTGAGCCCGTCTCGAGCCAGAGCGTGGTGAGACCCATGCGGCGCGCTTCGGCGACAATGTGCTCGAGCATCGCCCTACCCGCGCCCGTGCCGAGGAAGGCGTCGGCGACCCGCATCGACTTGATCTCGCCGTTCGACGCATCAAGCTGCTTCAGCGCGCCCATGCAGACGATGTCCTCGCCCGACCAGCCGGACCAGAACGTCACGCCAGGCTGGCGGAGCTTGTCGAGATCGAGGGCGTGGACGCTGCACGCAGGCGAATTGGCGTGCATGCCGGCGAGATGCAGCCGCACCAGCGCCTGAGTTGGCTCGCCCGCGAGGTCGTCCGTACGAAAATGCACCATGTCGGTTCGCCGTCGCTGAAGTTCTGTATCGCCCGCTAGCGCCGTGCTAAAGCATCCGCAAGTCTGAAATGGAGCCCGCGTGTCGTTGAGGTTCTCATTGGCGCTGGCTTTGCCGCTTGTGCAGTGCGCGCCCACTGGCGCGCCGCCTTCCGCAGCCATCGGGATTGATACTTCGGAGGGCGTGGAGGTGCGCGGGTACGTCGGCGACATCATGGAGCCGTTCCTCTCCCGCGATGGCAAGACCCTGTTCTTCAACAATCGCAATGACCCGCCCGAGGCAACAGACCTCCACTGGGCAAGCCGTGTTGACGACCTGCACTTCAGGTATGGGGGCCTTGTCTCCGGCGCCAACAGTTCAGCGCTGGACGGCGTACCGAGCATGAGTGCAGATCTTGCCTTCTGCTTTGTCTCCACGCGGAGCTATGACCGTACATTGTCGACAGTCTATTGCGGGCAGTGGACCGGAACGGGCGTTTCGAATGTCACACTGCAGACCGGCGCGGGACCACTCATAGCCGGCCGGCTGACCTTCGATTTCGAGGTAAGCCCGGCCGGCGACTATGCAATTCTTGCGGATGGCCAATTCACCGGCGGCGCGATTCCGGCGTCAGCGGACCTTCGGCTGGCGCGTCACAACGACGGTTTTCGACTGGACCCGAATTCTGACCGGCTGTTCGCACGGATAAACACCTCAGCGCTGGAGTATGCGGCGGGGCTTTCTTCCGATGGCCTAACCTTGTGCTTCACACGGCTTGACGGCGTTTCAGCGTCAATCTGGATCGCCACGCGCGACGCAGAAGGCGCGGCGTTCAATACGCCCCGGCGCGTAACCTCGATCGGCGGCTTTGTTGAAGCCTGCACATTTGCTCCTGATGGAGCGATCTATTTTCATCGGCTCGATGGAAATCGGTACACGCTGCGGCGCGCGACAGACTACTGAGGACTTACGTTCAGATCAGCATGAGCGTCAGGAGCGCGGCAGCGCGAAGACATCGCGCGTGAGCCCGTCGGGAAAGGTTTCCCGTGTAATCACCGTGCCGCCGAGTTTCAGGGCCAGCTCGCGCGCGGCGATATTTTCATCGTTCATGTGCGTTTCAACGACTGGCCAGCCAAGATGATCGTAGCCAAACGCTATGGCGGCGCGTGACGCCTCCAGAGCGAAGCCATGGCGGCGCGCGTGTGGAATGATCCACCAGGTGAGTTCCGACCGCGGCCAGCCCTCGGGCCAGAACAGGCCGCAACCCCCAATCATCTCGTTCGTGGCGCGCACAACAACCGACCACATGCCAAAGCCGCGCAACTGCCAGTGTCCAATATCCAACGCGAGCTTTCGCCAGGCCTGCCCCGTTGTGAGCGGCCCGCCATAGGCGGCGGACGCCTCCGCATCGGCGTAGAAGCTCTGATACGCTGGGAAATCGTCAGCCACCGGACCACGCAGCCAAAGCCGCTCTGTCATGAGCTCGGGCGGCTGCAGGCGTGACGTCATGTCCGTTCCCTACATTCGCTCAGGTATCTCGATGCCGATGAGGCCGAGGCCCAGTTCGAGTTGTTTCAGCGTCGCCATCGAGAGGGCAAGGCGCGAGGCTTTCTTGACGGGGTCGGCTTCCGTGAGCACGGGTGCGGCCACCCAGAAGCTCGAGAAGGCCTGCGCTAGCGTGTAGACATGATCGCACAGGATATGCGGCATGCGCTTTTCGTACGTGCCGCGCAGGGCGTCGTTGAAGCCGTCGAGGGCGAGAACGAGCGCGCGTTCGGCGTCGAGTTCGACTGTGATCGGGCCGGGCTTCACGCCTGCAGCTTCGGCGCGGCGGGCGAGGGATTTGATGCGGACGGCGGCGTAGAGGAGATAGGGGCCGGTCTTGCCCTCGAACGAGACGAAGCGGTCGAGATCGAAGATGTAGTTGGTCAGGCGGCCGTTCGAGAGGTCGGAGAATTTGATCGCGGCGACGGCGACCTTGTGCGCGATGTCGAGCTGTTCGGCTTCCGAGACGTCGCTGCCGAGTTCGGCTTCCTTCATGCGGGCGATTGCGGTGGCGTGCGCCTGCGCGATGAATTCGTGCAGTTTGAGGATGCCGCCGTCGCGGGTCTTGAACGGTTTGCCGTCAGGGCCGTTCACCGTGCCGAAGCCGAGGTGTTCGAGTTCCTTCTCCGGCAGATAGCCGGCGCGTTCGCTGGCGCGGAAGACCTGTTCGAAGTGCAGCGCCTGGCGTTGGTCGACCACGTAGAGCGACAGTTGCGGATCGAGCGTGCGCTTGCGGTCGATGATCGTACCGAGATCGGAGCCGTGATAGCCGATGGCGCCGTCGCGGTTGACCAGGATGATCGGCGGCATTTCCTTCTTGTCGGTCTCGCGCGCGACGCGGACGATCCATGCGCCAGCGTCGAATTCCGCAATGCCGCGCGCCTTCAGGTCTTCGACCAGTTCGGGAACGAAGGGCTCAGCGTCGCTCTCACCCTTCCACAGGTTGAAGCGCACGCCGAGGCTGGCGCATTCGCGCTCGAGGCCGACGCGGGTGACGGTGCAGAAGTGACGCCAGAGGGCGCGGTAGCCGGGGCGGCCAGATTGCAGCTCCTGCGTCGCCTTGCGGTCTTCATCGCGGCGCGCTTCATCGGACTTCGATTTCGCGGAGGCCTGCGGATAGAGGCGGCCGAGATCGTCCATCGTGACGGGGCTGGTTTCAGGATACGGGCCGGTGAAGGCGGCGTCGAAATACGGCAGGCCGGGCTGTTCGAGTTTCACCTCGTTGATCAGCTGGCCCATCTGCAGGCCCCAGTCACCGAGATGGACGTCGCTGGTGACGCTGTCGCCCATAAAGCGGAACAGGCGCTGCAGGCTGTCGCCGATCACGGTCGAGCGCAGGTGGCCGATGTGCATTTCCTTGGCGACGTTCCAGCCGCCGAAGTCGATCACGACGTTGCGGGGCTGTTCCACCTTGGCTGCGCCGGAGCGCGGATCGGCGGCAATCTGTTCCGCGCGTTGCGACAGGGCTTGCGCGGAGAGCTTCACGTTGATGAAGCCAGGGCCAGCGACATCGGTTGCGGCGACGAGCGGCGACGCCTTCAGGGCTTCGACGACAGCGGTTGCGATCTCGCGCGGGTTCTTGCCGAGCTTCTTGGCGGCGGCCATGGCGCCGTTGCACTGGAAGTCGGCGAGGTCCGGGCGATCGGAGCGACGCATTGCCCCGAGTGACGCATCGAGACCTAGCGCGGCGAATGCTACGCCAGCGGCTTCCGACAGCTGGTCGGCGAGGTCAGAGGAGTTGGTCATGAGGTAGATCCGAGGGCTTCCAGAAGCCCCGCCGGACTACTTCGGCGGAGCGGGCTTCGCAACATTGATCGTGAAGCGGGTGCCCGATCGGTTGTAGGCCAGCTGTTCCGGGGTCAGGTCAAAGCCGACGAAAACCTCGAAGTTGGAGCCGGAGACCGTTTCATTGGCACGCGGGATCACGATGCCCGGGATGATCTCGGTGTGGCGGACGATGTCCTTGCCGGCGGGCCAGGCGACGTCGATGTTGAATTTCTCTTTCGCCAGCACGCTCTTGTCGCGGCGGACAACGGTGACGAACACGGGATAGGAGCGGCTGGAGCCGGTCGCTTTGGGGCCTTTGCCGAACGCGAAATCGACCTCGACTTCCATGGTGATCGGATTGGTCCCGACATAGCGGCAATAACCCCGGACGCCTTCGACAGCGCCTGTGAAGACCACGTTTTCGTGGCGTTCAGGCCCGTTGACCTCGACGACGCGGCTGGTGTCGTAGAGGGTGGCCGCCACCGGGCACGGGCCGACGTTCGGCTTGTCATCCAGGTTCTCGGCAACCGACCCGCAGGCGGAGAGCAGCACGGCCGAAAGGCCCAGACAGGCGGGGGCAAAACGCTTCACTGGCACATCCTGACGCAGGGCCGGCCCGGGATTCGGAGGGCATCGGCTTCGTTATCTGTTGGCCGTGATAGCCCTGAACCGAGGCCGGGCGCAACGCCGGGAACTGCCCAAGAAATGCCGCTTTTCCGGAAGCAGCGCTGGTATCGCGGAATGGGGAATGGCGAGGGCGCCGGAATGCGACTATTCAGTCACTGATCCTTTCTCCCCTATCCCTTGGGACGCATGTCGAAACCACCCCTGCTCATCCTTCTGGCCGCGCCGCGCGGGTTCTGCGCCGGGGTCGATCGCGCGATCCAGATCGTGGAGCAGGCGCTGACCAAATGGGGCGCGCCGGTCTATGTGCGCCACGAGATCGTGCACAATGCGCATGTGGTGAAGCGGCTCGAGGCGATGGGCGCGATCTTCGTCGAAGAACTGAGCGAATGCCCGGATGATCGGCCGGTGGTGTTCTCCGCGCATGGCGTGCCGAAGGTGGTGCCGGCGGAGGCGGCGCGGCGGCAGATGACGTATGTCGACGCCACCTGCCCGCTGGTCTCCAAGGTGCATGCCGAGGCGCAGCGCCATGCACGCAACGGACTGCATACACTGCTGATCGGGCATGAGGGCCACCCGGAGGTCGTGGGCACGATGGGACAGATCGAGCCTGGGTCGATGACGCTGATCGAGACGGTGGAGGATGCCGAGACATTCCAGCCCGCAGATTCGCAGCGGCTCGCCTATGTCACGCAGACCACGCTGAGCGTGGACGACACCAAGGACATCGTCGAGGCGTTGCGCCGGCGCTTCCCCCATCTCAACGAA
The DNA here is from genome assembly GCA_943371945.1 of Azorhizobium sp. AG788. Taxonomy (GTDB): domain Bacteria; phylum Pseudomonadota; class Alphaproteobacteria; order Caulobacterales; family Hyphomonadaceae; genus UBA7672. The sequence goes on along the minus strand of CALRWU020000260.1, from coordinate 104 downwards.
CCGCGCAAGGACGACATCTGCTACGCCACCACCAACCGCCAGGATGCGGTCAAAGCGATCGCGGAGCAGGCCGAGCTTGTGCTGACGATCGGGGCGGCGAACTC
>CALRWU020000259.1:0-5449 GCA_943371945.1 Azorhizobium sp. AG788 | reverse complement strand
GGCGAAGGCGTGGGCGGTGTTGATGGCTTCATCACTGGGGCCGAGGAAGGCGCGACCGAGCATCAGGAAGATTTCGTCGGAGCCGGCGCCAACCACGATGCGGCTGGCGTCGAGGCCGTGCTTCTTCGCGATGGCGGCTTTCAGCGCCTTGGCCTGTCCATCGGGGTAGAGCTCGAGTTTCGCGGCAAGCTCCGCGTAGACTTCACGCGCACGCGGAGAAGCGCCGAGCGGGTTCTCGTTGGAGGCCAGCTTGTAGCTTGGCCCGCCCGTGTATTTGGGAGCTTCGCCCGGAACATAGGCGTTCACGCCGGCGAGCTGCGGCAAGGGCTTAGGGAGTTCAGACATGGATGGCCCCTTATCAGGGCCGAGGCCGTACCCCGATAACCCGGAGGCCGTCCAGCCCCGCAGCCTTGGCCAGCGCAATCCGGCGATCATCGGGGGCGACAAACTCCGACATGCGGATCAACGCCAGCGAACGGGCGCGCGCCACGACTTCGGCCTTGATGCCCACCCCGGCGAGCAGCTTGTCCGCCGTCCAGTGGTCGTCATGGGCGGTCGCGAGCGTGTCGTCGTCGCCTGAAGACTCCATCGGAATGCGACCGACGATGGCGACGCGCGGGCCTTCTTCCAGGCGGCCCGGCAGGCTGGGCCAGCCGCAGCCGATCTTCAGGTCGCCGAACCGGCTTTCGTTAAGCATCGGCCACCACTGTCCGGAGCCCGCATGTTCGGGCCATGGCAGGCAGGCCAGGGCGCCGGTTTCGGTCGCGACGCGCTCGAGCGCATCGCGAATGCCGACGAGCGGAACGAGGTCAGGTCCGAAGCCGAAATAGCTGCGTCCGGCCTCCAGCGTCAGGGTCACATCGCCGCCGGCGACGTAAACTGCCTTCAGGCCACGCGCGGCAGCAACATCGCCACACATGGAGCGCCAGAGGCGGGCAATGGCTTCTGGCGGCGCGCCGATGGCGGCAGCATCCCGGCACAGGCGGCGCATCTCGACGGCTTCGCGCGCCGGGGAAAATCCAAGCGTTCCCGCCGCCGGCTGAGGAGCATCCCTCAGCTCGCGCCATTTCAAGGCAAGTGCGGCCAGGAAGGTATCGCTCATGGCCTCGGACGAGTTGCGGAAGCTATCAGCAGCCATATCACTCAACAAAATACACGCGCCCCAACACGCGACTGTCATACGACAGAAATGGTCCGACAAGAACCCTCCAGCAGGTGAGTCTTGCAGCCGGCGGGCGAATGCTTCGTTCCGTTAGCGGCCTGAATCAGCCCCTGATGGTAAATCTCTCCACTTCGCAGCGGCGGTTTTGGTATCGCCCCTGCCCCGCGACCATTGTAAGATCAAGGACGGCGGGCGGGTTCCGGCACACGTCCGAACACAAGGTGAATTGACGGGGACTCTCATTCAGCGTGAACGTTGCAAGGCCAACGCGCCGGGCACGCAATTTGCTGCACAGGGCGTCATGAAACACTCTCCAGCTCTTCTCTCGATCCTTGCGGCATCACTTGCGGTGTCAGCCTGCAGCCCGGCCCCGGCTGCCAAGGCAGTCGCCAGCGAGACGCTCTCCGGGCCTTATCGCGTTGTGTCGGTCGCCGACATTTTCGCCGACGCGCCGAAACTGGCGCCTAACGGCGACATCAAGACCTTCATTCGCGACCGCCTCGACTGGGCCTACGCGCCGGGCCGCATTCCGCTGGCCGTCATGGACCCCGAGGCCGACCTTCGCCTGCAGACTGCCGTGACGCCCGAAGCTGTGCACACGGCCGAGACGCAACTGGCGGCAGAAGGCCACCGCGGCGCCCAGATGATCCTTGCGATGGATGGCGGTCTCGACGCGCAACCCAGCCTTGCCGAGCTTGCCGCGGCGGGCTTCGAGCCAGCGCAGATCTTCGTCGGCGGCATCGAGTCGACAATGGGCGACAGCCCGGAAGCCAAGTCCAGGCGTGAGGTGCTGGCCAAGCTGAAAGACCGCTATCCGATGGCCAAGATGGCGCTTGGCCTCGCGCTGACGGATCAGGCCGATCCGAAAGAGCGCGCCGAGGGTGTGCGCCTCGTCTCTGAGTTGCACGACCTCGATCCGCTGCTGCTGCAGACCGTCGTGTCGACCTTCTACTTCATGAACCCGACAGTTCCGGAAGCGGACACCGCCGCGCGCCAGATGCTGGAAGCTTACATGACGAGTTATCTCCCGAAGGTGAAAGCGGGCGATCCAGTGATGCAGGGCGCATCGATCGCGCTCGCTTCGATGCTGGAAAATGGGCGCGGCGGCCCGAAGGATATCGATCGCGCCGTGCAGGTTTACTCCGATGCCATCCGTCGGACCCACCTCACGTGTCAGCCCCAGGCCGTCGACGCGCTGAAGCGCCTCAACAAGCCGATCCCGGAGGGCACTGGCCCCGCCTGTCAGCAGCAGCCTGCAGAGAAGCCGCTCGGCCAGTAAGGCGCTAGGACAACGTCTGAATTCAAAGCTGCGCCTGTCCTGAATCGGGACGGCGCTGTTTTGCGTTCGGCTCAAACCCGCGGAATCGCTAAAGCTGCTGCTAACTGCTGGGGATTATCCTGAAATCGGCCCGAACCAACCTCGCCGGGCCAGAACAGGAAACGTCCATGTCCTTCACCATGACCTCGACCGTCAGGAAGGTATCCGACCACTTCGAACCCGAAGCCGCCCTTGATCCGCAGCAGCAGCGTGGGCTGCGCGGTCACCTCGAACAGATCGACTTCGCCGCCTTTGCCGCCAATCGCGAGATTGTCGCGAAGACGCTTGGCCATGCGGACCTCGATCAGTTCCAGCGTCTTGCCGTCGCTGCGGCCCACGCGCGCGCGCGCTGGCTTGGCGCATCAATCGCGCTGTCGACGAAGAGCGACACGACCTCACCGGAGGATGTGCAGCAGGTGGCGAACCTGAGAAAGACATTTGATGAATTGGCGGAGGCCTATGACGGCCTGCGCCGCCTGGTTGAGCGCGGCTACCTGCCCTTCCGCGCCAAAGTCTAGCGGGGCTACCTGCGCTTCACACAGCGCTGAGCCGCCGGGAGGGGTCTCCTCCGGCGGCTCATAGCCTTGGTGGCTGGATCATGGGGGGACTGAGCTACCAGGCTTTCCGGATCGGCTTTTCGAGGGCATTTCCGTCCGGGTGACGCGCCTGCCGGGCCCCAGTCTGAGTGAGGCTCCGGCGGGTTTCGTCTGGCTTACGAGCTGAGAGCGGCTTCGTTCTTCTCGCCCGTGCGGATGCGCATGACCTGCTCGAGGTCGAGCACGAAGATCTTGCCGTCGCCGATCTTGTTGCTGTTGGCGGCTTGCGTGATCGAATCGATGACCTTCTCCAGGATCGCGTCGGACACAGCGACTTCAATGCGGACCTTCGGCAGCAGGCGCACTTCGTATTCAGCGCCACGGTAAACTTCGGTCTTGCCTTGCTGGCGGCCATAGCCGCGAACTTCGGTCACTGTGACGCCAGACGCGCCGGCGGCGGTGACGGCATCGAGCACGGCGTCGAGGCGGCTCGGTTTGAAGACGGCGGTGACGTATTTCATGGGGCAATCCCTTCCTGTTTCAGCTCTGCGGGTTCGCCCGCTTCGGATCTACATATATTGCATCACTTACACACCTTCAACACCTATTTTCAGGTTTTTCGCTTCGATCGCGAAATGACCGCTTCTCGGTCGCCCTCACCACCCGGCCCGCCGGGACGGCCTTTCCGGGCTGGATATAGAGGCGCTTGATCGCCTCGATCATCAGGACGCCCCCAAATCCGGACCACGCAAAGCGGCCGATCTTTTCCCATGCATCGCCTGCCCCCGTGATGATTCCCCAGTCGATCGGGGGCGCATAAAGCGCGCGCGCCGAGGCCTGCGGCGCGAACATGGCGTCTTCCAGCAGCCGCGTGAGCTGCATGCGCGTGTAGGGCCGGCCATGCCCGAAAGGCGTTGATTCAGCGCGCGCCCACAGCCCCCGCCGGTGCGCCACGATGATCAGGATCCGCGCTTCTGGGGCGGCAACCCGCCAGATCTCGCGCAGCAGCCTGTTGGGGCTCTCCGCCTCCTCCAGCGCATGACAAACGACGATGCGATCGAACAGGGCGTCGGGAAACGGCAGCCGCTCGTCCTCGACAAGCGTGGTGAGACCCTTGCCCTCGGCCGGCCAGCGTTCGGCGCCCTGCATGGCTGGAGCTGCGGAAATTACCCGCCGGGCCCCGCCACGGAACCGGTCCAGCAGCGCGTCGGCGTGGCCGATCCCCAGCACATCGAGCCCGTTGGCGGCTGGCCAGAGGGCCGCGACGCGCTTGTCGATCATCTCGAATGTCAGGCGTCCGAGCGCCGAGCCGTAAAAGGCCTGCTGCCTGTCGATATCGAAGCGCATGCCCTAACCTCTGGCCCGTCCTAGGTTCCACATTGGCCCTGCGCCTGTATAGGGCGTGCGCAGCCGCGAAAGGTAAACCCACGTGACCGAAGCGATCGTCCACATTTTCCTCTGCCTGAAGGACAATTACGGTTTCCTGCTGCACGACCCCGAAACGGGGGAGACGGCAACGATCGACACGCCGGAAGCCGGGAAGATCCTGGCCGAGGCCAACGCGAAGGGCTGGACCATCACCCAGATCTGGAACACGCACTGGCACCCCGATCATGCCGGCGGGAACGCCGAGATCGTCGCGAAGACCGGCGCCAAGGTCGTCGGCCCGCAGGAAGTCGACCGCATCGGGGCCGCGCCCGACCGCATCCTGCACGAGAGCGACACGGTGGAACTCGGCTGCCTCAGGGCGCGCGTGATCGAGACGCCAGGGCACACGCTGGGCCACATCGTGTTTCACCTCGCCGAGCAGAAGATCGCCTTCGTCGGCGACACCCTCTTCGCGCTCGGCTGCGGCCGCCTGTTCGAAGGCACGCCGGCCCAGATGTGGGACAGCCTCGGCAAACTGCGCGCCATGCCCGATGACACGGTGGTGTACTGCGCCCACGAGTACACAGCATCGAACGCGGCGTTTGCCTTGAGTGTCGATAGCGGGAATGCAGACCTTGTCGCCTATGCAGACGAGGTGAAAGCAAAACGCGCGCAGGAAATCGCGACAGTGCCCACCACGATCGGCAAGGAGAAACGCGCCAATCCGTTCCTGCGCGCGGATGATCCGAAGCTGCAGGCATTTGTCGGGCATGCGGGCGATGCGATTGCGACATTTGCGGACATGCGGGAACGGAAGAACAATTTCTGATGACCGATTCCATGACACTCGCCGACGTCATCCGCACGCTGGACCTGAAGCCGCATCCCGAGGGCGGCTGGTATATCCAGACGCATCGCATTCCGGATCCGCATGACCATGGGCATCGCTCGCCCGGAACTGCGATCTACTACCTGCTGGGAGAGGGCGAACGCTCGCACTGGCACAAAGTCGATGCGACGGAGATCTGGCATTACTACGCTGGCGCACCGTTGGAGCTGAGCCTT
>CALRWU020000258.1:0-5452 GCA_943371945.1 Azorhizobium sp. AG788 | reverse complement strand
CATCCAGGACAACGCCAAGTTCATTGACGAACTGGATGTCTAGCCCCGCCGACCCTGACGACGAGACCAGATCCGACGGCGTCGGCGACTGGGCCAGCAACCCTTACGCGTCGCGCATGGTCGAATACACGCCCTACGCGGTGGCGCTGGGAATGAAGTTCGTGTCCTCCTCGGCCGGCCGCGGCGAAATCCTCCTGCCCTGGCGCGAGGATCTGGTCGGGCAGGACGGAACCAACATCCTCGCCCCCGGCGTGCTGACCGCCCTGATCGACCACACATGCGGCCTCGCCATCATGGCGGGGCTGGGCTTCGAGGCGGCGCCTGCGACGCTCGACCTGCGCATCGACCACATGCGCCCCGCCGCGCCGCGTGCGTCGGTGACGTGCTCGGCGCATGTCTACCGCGCAACACGCACCATCGCCTTCCTGCGCGCCGAAGCGTGGGATGTCTCGCCGGATGATCCCGTTGCCGCCGCACAGGCCGCCTTCACGCTGAATCGCCGGAGCGTGAAATGACAACCGCGATTGATCTCGACGCTATCCTGAATACATCGCCCTTCGCCCGCTTCCTTGCAATCGCAGCGCGCGCTGACGAACGCGGCGTCCTTGCGACAATGCCTGTGCGCGACCAGCTCGTCGGCAATGTAATGCTCCCCGCCCTGCATGGCGGCTGCGTAGCGTCCTTCCTCGAAATTGCCTGCCTCCTGCAGCTGGCGCACGAGGTCGGCACGGCCGCCCCTGCTCGCGCGATCAATATCAGCGTCGAGTACCTTCGCCCCGCGCGTCGCGAGACCACCTATGCGCGCGCCCAGATCCGTCGTCTCGGAAAGCGCGTCGCCGTAGTTCACGCCGAGGCATGGCAGCAGGATGAAAGCAAACCGGTCTGCCTCCTGCAAAGCCATCTGAGATTGCCCGCTGGATTGACCGCCGAGTAGCGGCATGCCCGTTGCGCACTTGAAATCGGCGGGCCCTGCTACAACGTGCATCGGGCGGCGGCGCCAACGTGGCCTGCCTCCGGCTGGTTCGTTTCAGTCGGCCATCTTCCATAGCCGCGGCCGCCACACACCTACGACGACATTCGCGAGGGAGATCACCATGATCACGGTCAGCGATCCCCATTCATTGGCGATGGCATCGGCCAGCGCCTTTTGTTGCGGCTCACCCGCCGCGATCTTGACGGAGATAGCCGCCGCCGTCGTTGCTTTCGCCTGAATGATGCCGAGCGTCGCTTCGAACATGCTGAAGCCCAGCAGTGCCTTGAGCCAGACCCAGCGCTGCTCCTGAAACGGATAGCGCACCACCATCGACAGCAGGCCCGACATCATCGCGATCGCCAGCTAGGGCAGCAGCATGTAGTTGCACAGCGCCGAAATTATCACGCGAACGTTGGCCTACGTCGTGGGCGTGTCCTGCGGCGCAGCGATCAGCACAACCATGCATCCCAGCAATGCGCCAATCAGGCCGCACGAGGCCAGCGTATGCAGGATCTTGGTCGCTTTGCGCATGGCGTGAGGCGCGCCTTGTTCGAGCCTGGACAGTTCCGCCTATCTGGGGCCGGCGCTGCCGAACTGGCAATATTGATACAGCGCACTCGGCCTGCAGATTCCCCGCGTGACCAGTGGGGTTAGATAGATGGGATAGCAGCTACGCAGCTTCCGCCCGGTTGGCGTCGCTACTCGCGAGCGCGCCGTTGATTGCGGCGAACAGTTCGCGCAGGTCGATTGGCTTGGCGACGTAAGCGTTCATGCCAAGTCTCATGTATAGCTCATTGTCGCCGGGCATCGCATCGGCGGTCAGCGCCACGACAGGAACATTGGCCCAGGGCTGCCCGCAGGCGCGAATGCGCCGCACCGCCTCGCAACCATCCATCACGGGCATGTGGACATCCATCAGCACCAGATCGAATGCTTCCCGCGCAAGAAGCTCAAGCGCCTCTGCGCCATTGCACGCCTCGACCAGCGTTACGCCAAACGGCTTCATGAACATCTGAACGACCTTGCGGTTCAACGCGTTGTCGTCAGTCAGCAGGATACGATAGTCCGTCATTTCAGATAGCTCATTGTCAGCCCGCGCCTCAAAGTCATCGCGCGCGTCACGCGGCGTCGCCGATTCTGCTCCGCAGCACGAACGATCGAAACTCTAGACGAATGGTTAACAAAATCCCTCTTTGTATTGTGGTCATCTGGAGGGGTTCTGCGATGCCCGCTTCCCCTGTGCGTTGGCTCGGACTCGGCTCCTCAAGGTCGAGCGGGTTCGCTGAGAGGTCGAACACCTCGCCCTCCAACGCCTGAGGTCGCCGCTGCAGTCCGCTACTCGCGATCAATCCTCGCCCGCGGACGCGTCACTGCCGGTTTCAGCCCCTGACGCTCCATCTCGCGCGCACCCTGAAGGATGTTGGGCACCGAATGGTTCCCCTCATGGCAGGCGTACTCGTAGATCCGGTCCGGCGAGCGGCGGAATGTCAGCTCACCCTTCCACGGCTGCGTGTAGGCAACCGGATCCTCGACCGAGAACTCGTAGAGGATCTCGTCCGGCCCTGCGAGCGTGAAGCGCTCCGTGACCTTCGCGTTGGTCGAGATGTAGGCGAAGAACCCGAAATCCACGCGCACCGCTTCCTTCGGCTTGAATCCAACCGTCTCCGTGACCAGCGTGTCGCCCTCCCAACGACCCACGGTCGTGCCGAGATACTGCGTCACCGCCGGCGGATTGTGCTCGCCATTCACGCGGATGATGCGCGTGTCGTGCACCATCTCGATATTGATCGCGATGGCGTCGGGCGTCTGGATGATCTGCTGGTGATTGTTGTAGAGCGCGTTCAGCATCGGCGGACCACCGGTCGAGGCAAACCCGATCAGGCACCGCTCGATCGGAATGCGCTCCTCCGGGTTGTCGAAGGAATTGTAGGTCGAGACCTCCCTCATCATCGCCTGACGCCCGGCCGCTGTATAAGGCACCTTCCCGTTCGGCGGATCGATGAGCCAGGACGAACGGTACTCTCCCTTCACCTTGCCGACCCGCGTGCCGGGATCGATCCAGAAATAGTTGTAGCCTTCAGGATCCTCGCCAGACTTCGGGGCGCCAACGCTGGCGTCCGTCGGAGCGGCATCCTTCGCGGCGATCCGGGCCGCATCAGCCTCCCAGCCCTTGGCTTCGTCCGGCGTCAGCACCAGATCCTTGTACTCGGGCACGCGTTCGAGCCGCGTCAGCGACGAATTGGTCCACACGCCCTGGAAGTCGGGCTTGCCATCAGGAGTTCTGGGCAACGCGCTGCCGGCCTGAGCATGGGCGACGCCAGACAAGAGAACGGTTCCGCAGGCGAGCGCCTGGAGCAACGATTTCATCTTTTCCTCCTGTGCCGGTGTACCCGGCTTTTGAGGAGGCTCTCACACGCCCTTTCCGCGCGCGAGAGGGCGCCCTTAGGGCGAGCCGCCCACGTTTTCGTCAGGTGACGCAGGGTCCTCGCGCATTGCGTGTCGGCGTTTGACGCGAATTCCCGGGCATGCAGAGTTCCTCCCACAAGAACGGGGCAATGAATGAACTGGCGATTCCACCTCCTGCCTGCCATCGCACTGGCGCTCGGGGCATGTGCGACGGCCGCAGAACCATTGGCGCAAACGACGGCGCAATCGGCCGCGAGCCCCGTGAAGGCATTGCCGGCCCGGGTCAGCTATCCCAAGGATCCCTTCCCTTCGACCTACAAGCCGATGCCGTCGGAAGACGTGCTGATCCGCAACGCCACCGTGTTCGACGGTCTGGGCGGCGAGATAAAGAACGGCGCAGTGCTTATCCAGGGCGGCAAGATCGTGGCGTTGGGCTCCGAAGCCGCGATGACCTTGCCCGCCGGCATCAAGACGATTGATGCGTCCGGCAAATGGGTGACACCCGGCATCATCGACATTCACTCCCACCTCGGCGTCTATCCCTCGCCCGGCATAAGCGCGCACCAGGATGGCAACGAGATATCCGGCGCAGTCACGGCAGAGGTCTGGGCCGAGCACGGCCTGTGGCCGCAGGACCCAGGCTTCACCCGCGCCATGGCCGGCGGCATCACGGCAATGGAAATCCTGCCGGGCTCAGCCAACCTGTTCGGCGGGCGCGGCGTGATCATCAAGGCCGTACCGTCGCGCACGGCGCAGGGCATGAAGTTCCCGGGCGCGCCCTACACGCTGAAAATGGCATGTGGCGAAAACCCCAAGCGTGTCTACGGCTACGGCAATGGCGGCGACGGTCCGGGCGGCAAGCCTTACTCGCGCATGGGCAACGTCGCTGGCTATCGCGAGGCCTGGCAGAACGCGACCGAGTACAAGCGCAAGTGGGACAAGTACAACACCGAATTCGACGCATGGGAAAAGGAAGCCAAGTCTCCCAAGCCCAAGGACGCCGGCAAGCAGGACGACAAGGACGACAAGCCGGCCGATCCGCCGGATGCGCCGGACCGCAACCTGCAACTCGATACGCTGATGGGCGTCCTCAACGGCGAAATCCTGGTCCAGCAGCATTGCTACCGCGCCGACGAGATGGCGCAGATCATCGATCTGTCGAAGGAGTTCGGCTACAAGGTCTCCGCATTCCACCATGGCGTCGAAGCGTACAAGATCGCTGACCTCCTGGCCGCGAACGCCATCTGCGGCGCGCTCTGGGCTGACTGGTGGGGCTTCAAGGCGGAGGCCTATGACGGCATCCGCGAGAACATCCCGATGGTGCACAAGGCCAAGGGCGGGTGCGCGATCGTTCACTCCGATGACGCCTACGGCATCCAGCGTCTCAACCAGGAAGCCGCCAAAGCGCTGGCCGACGGCCTGAAAGCCGGCATCAACATCTCGAAGGCCGAGGCGTGGACTTGGCTTTCGCGTAACCCAGCGAAGGCGCTCGGGATCCTCGACAAGACCGGCACGCTGGAACCAGGCAAGGGCGCGGATGTCGTGGTCTGGAGCGGCGACCCCTTCAGCGTCTACACCCGCGCCGATCTCGTCTTCGTCGACGGCGCCGTCACGTGGAACCGCGCTGACGTGAACAGCCCGCCGGTCACCGACTTTGAACTTGGCCAGCCTGGCGAAGGAGATCGCAAATGATCCGCAACCTCCTCCTCGCTGCAACGCTCCTCGCGACAGCGCCTTGCGCGCTGGCGCAGACCGTCGCCATCACGGGCGGCCGCGTTGTGACCAACACATCGCAAGGCATCATCGAGAATGGCACCGTGGTCATGAACAATGGCCGGATCGTTTCCGTCGGCACAGGCGCAGCGCCGGCTGGCGCAACCGTTGTCGACGCCAAGGGCAAATGGATCACGCCCGGACTGTTCGCGGCGCTGTCACGCATCGGCCTGGCGGAACTCGATTCCGAAGACTCGACCAACAACACCTCGGCAGGCCGGAGCAAGTTCCAGACATCGCTCCGGGCAGCGGACTCCTTCGATCCAGACAACACGGCCATCGCCGTCTCCCGCATCGAGG
>CALRWU020000257.1:0-5462 GCA_943371945.1 Azorhizobium sp. AG788 | reverse complement strand
CCTCACACGCGACGGCAGCCCGGTTCACACCGGACGGCGCCGCTCCATAAGGGGAAAGCGCAAACCCGCCGGGAAACGGGTCACGAAACTCTACTTCGCGTGAAGGGCGTAGAACCCCGCGAGTTCCAGCCGGGCCACGACATCCTTTGCGGAATCGTTCTTGAGGTACCAGCCATGGATGCCGGTCCAGGGGGCGGTGAAGACGCCGCTCTCCGGTGAGCCGCCGGTCTTTGAATAGAACATCAGGTCCCCGACGCCATCCACTTGCGGCGTGTGGCCGTGGAACTCCACGACCATCAGGCCGGGATGCTCCAGCCCTTCATAGCTGACATTGTAGACGAGCCCCTGCCCGGCCTTCATCTCGACCTTGTATTCGAGCCCTTCGCCCGCCTTCACGGGGACATCGATCGTATCCGTGCGCCACTTGCCCGACTGGAGCGACAGCACGCCGTCGCGCAGCGGGTATTCACGCCAGCCCTTGACCGCTACCGGCACGGCCTCGGCGACAGCCACGGGCGCAACGGTGTCTGGCGCGGCCACAGCTGTTGCAGGCGTTTGACCGCCGCACCCCGTCAGCAGGGCGCAGCCGAGGCCGTACAGCGCGAGAAAGTTGCGGTTCATGGGCTGTGCCTTCAGGCCAGGTGCTGGCGGAAAAAGTCGAGCGTGCGGTTCCACGCAACGCGTGCATTCTCGGGATCGAAGCGCGGCGTCGTGTCGTTGTGGAAGCCGTGCTGGCAACCTGCGTAGGTGTGCAGCGTGTAGGTCTTGCCGGCTTTCTTCAGCGCATCTTCGTAGGCGGGATAGGCAGCATTCACACGCTCATCGAGACCGGCGAGCGTGATCAGGAGCGGGGCCTGGATCTTCGCGACATCTTCCAGCGCGGCGGCTGCGCCGTAATAGGGCGCCGACGCGCCGAGGGTCGGCACGCGCACCGCCACGTTGTTGCAGATCCCGCCGCCAAAACAGAAGCCGACAATACCGACCTTGCCGTTGCAGTCGGGATGCGCCTGCATCAGCTTCACCGCGGCGATGAAATCTTCCAGCATCTCCGCGCCACTGCGCGTGGCCTGCAGTGTGCGACCTTCGTCGTCAGTGCCGGGATAACCGCCAAGCGGGTAGAGCGCATCCGGCGCCAGCGCAAGGAAACCCGCCGCCGCCGCGCGACGCGCCACATCGGCGATATGAGGATTAAGCCCCCGGTTTTCATGCACCACGACAATCGCGGGCAGTTTTGCCGCCTTCGGCTTTGCGGGACGCACCAGATAGGCGCCCATCTGCTTGCCCTGCTTGCCCGCGCCGTCCGGCGAGTCGTAGGTGATCCGCGAGCCAGCAATGCGGGCGTCATCCTCGCGCAACTGGAGCGCGCTGGCGTATTTCGGCAACAGTGCTTCGGCGAGCATGGCCGCCGTAACACCCCCAACCGCGAGCCGCCCGAGCCTGTCCATGAAGGTGCGGCGGTCGATCTGGCTGTGACAATATTGATCATAGAGATCGAACATTTCCTGCGTGGGGCGGACGGTCTCCCCTGCACTCACGGCCAAATCTCGCTGATCCGTCATCCACAGCCTCCCTTGGGCGCGACATCGAGGCCCACCGGCAGGCTAGCTCGTGACGCGGGCGGCCGGCGACTCTCAATTCGACCGTTGAGCCACCGTTGACGCAGGTGTTAGCGGGCCACCCTGCATTTGACGTGCACGTTACTTGACGACGTCTACTAGACAGCGTCTAGCTGGTCGTAAGCCGCGCTCCCAAGCGGTCATAAACGGAGTTCAAATATGGCCCGCCTTTCCTCTCTCGTCGTGCTTTCGGCTCTCGCCGTTGCGTTCGCCTCCCCGGCCCTCGCGAAGATCTCGGTGCAAGGCGCTGAGAACCTCTGCAAGACGGAAGTTTCGACCAAGAACCCGGACGCCAAATCCGTGAAGGTCGACAAAGACTCGACCAAGGCTTCGGGCGGCACGTTCGTCTACCTGTTCAAAGTCAAGAAAGCCGACGACTCGTCGGTGAAAGTGACCTGCACGGTTGACCGTTCGACCGAAACCGTCGCGTCGGTTGCGGCTGCCAGCTAACACCCGGACATGGGCGGCGTGTGTCGTGGACGACGCCGCCCTTTCGGTTTCCTTTCCGATGAAGTTCTGCCGGCCGCAGCGTGGCCGATGTGCCCGCTGTTGCGATCCGCGAGCTCAGGCCGGACTTGGCACGTCGTAGATCATGAGCAGCGTGCGCTGCTTGCCGGAAAAATTGTCGTCCGAGACGACGTAGAGCCGTACGCGGCCATCCGGCATCTGCCGCGCCGCAACGCCTTCGAAATTGTCCACCGTCACCAACACATTCATCTGAGCCAGCACGACTGACCTGGCGGGCACGAAGCGTTCGTGCTTGCGGCTTTCAATCTGACTCATGCGGTGGGCCGGTACTTGGGATAGATCGAATCCGCGCGTGAACCGGGTTTCCAACAGCGTGATCATATTGGTCGCCAGCGGTTTGGTGGAGCGGTGCAGGCTGAAGACGCGGAGAGCGTCGCCGTCTGGAATGATGTCGAGCCCGACGACGGGAGGCGCGCCCTTCCCGATAGCCTGGTCGAATTCAGGCGCAGTCTCAATGGCGCGAGCCGACAGAGGGCTTGCACCTTTTGACGGAGTTTCGAGTCCGGCGAACAGAAACCAGTCCGGCGTGATTGCGAGACCTTCGGCGCCAGAATTGCCATCGACCTTGAGGTTCTGGCTATCGAACGCCGCAGCGAAGTCTCCGCCATAGCCGCCAAACGTGACGGGCGCGCCGCGCGCGGCGGCGCTGCAACCTGCGATATCGAAGGCCAGCACGCGGTGGTCGCGTTCGAACGATACCAGCGCGAGGCCATCATTATAGGCGAGGTCTTCGGCATCGCCTTCCTGCTTGCCGCGCAGAGGTTCGCCAGCCGCATTCTGGAGGGGCGCCATCCGGGCGCGCGTCGGCGTGACGCCATCGTCTGCAAGGTCGAGCCAGACGAAGTCGCCCTGGTCGGTGATCGCCAGCAGCCTGCCATCGTCGAGCAGGTCCACGTCCGACAGGCCGCCGAAACGCTTGTCGGTGCTGACGAGGTGAAAGCCGGCGACGAAGGTGAGATCGCCAATCGCCTTGCGCGATGGGTTCATGCCCTGCAACGGAACGGCTGACACAGTCAGCGCAATCGTCTCTCCTTGCATTCTGGTGACACTGGGAGGACAGGATTTGGCGCGGAGCGGCGCGAGATATTCGCGCTCCAGATCACCGGCGCGATCGCTTGCCTGCGGCTGCGCAACTGCCACGCCTGCGAGACAAGCCAGCAATACGGCGGCGAGTGCGTTGCTATGACGTAAGCGCATGTGATCCCGGACGTTTAAGCCGTTCGTCTTGCCCCGTCGCGAACGCGCGCTCAAGCGGCAAGGTCAGTTGCGCAGGTCAGCCGGCAAGGTCGGTTGGGACAGAATATGGATGTAGGCAGCCCAGCGCGATTCTGGGTCGTGGCCGTGGCGGTCGACATAGCCGCGCACCAGCGCTTCGCCGACGGAATAGTTGATCACATAGGACCGGTACTTGCGGTCGAACTCCAGCGACTGCGCCGCGACATCGCGGGACGCGAGGCGATATTTCTGCACGAGCGTGATCGCGGCTTCGCGGTCGATTTCGCCATCGAGTTGCATCTGCGATATCTTCAGCAGGGCGCCATCAAGCTCCGCCGTCGCCTCGCGCAGGGCGTCAAAGGCCGGGGCGGTCTGCGGATCAAGCCCGGCGAGCGGATAGAGCACCTCCATCTCGAATTTCAGGCGCTCGTCTCCGGGAAAGGCGAGTTCGACTCCAAAGTCCGCACCGCCCTCGTTCAGGGGCGCTGCAGGTGCATAGAGCGGCGCCACGGAATACTCGGCCCAGCTGCGATCGCGATAATTGCGCTCGTTGTAGATGCCCTGCACGTGGTGGCCGGGATAACCCTCATGGCAGGCGAGGATCAGCGCATTGCCGATCGAGACCGGCAGGTCGGTGTTGATCTGGATGAGGCTCTGATTGCCGCCGAGATAATAATTGTACGCGCCCCACGACTGGCCCTTCACAAGCTCCATCGAAAAGCTCTCGCCGGGCGGCAGCGGAATGTAGGCCGCAGTGCGTTTGCGGCACTCGGCGATGGCCGCATCCATCACGAGCTGCACACGCTCGTCGGGAATGGAATAGCGCGTGCGAAAACTTTCGACGCGCTCGGACAGGGGCTCGGACCCCGGAATCAGCGCATCGATCCGCGCGAGCGCCTCGTCGAAGGTTGCCAGCGGCTTCAGCACGGGACGAAGGGCAAACAGGCGCTCCGCCTCATCGGCGAACGGCACGCGCTTGCCGTCGATCATGTCGAGCCGGAATCGCGCGCTGGAGACATCTGCAATCAGGACCCTGGCGCGCTGGCCCTGTTCGCCGCCGGCAGCGACGAAGGCAGGAAGCGCTGCCTTGATGCGATCAGCTTCGCGCTTCAGCGCAGGGCGTTCGCGGGGATTGCGGCGCGCATCTTCGCGCCAGTCGTCGGGGCCAAAATAGGCGTCGACATAGCCGCTCTCATGCGCGTCGATCTCCAGGACCAGTCGCACGTAGTCTCGCGCAAGCGTATCGAGCGTCATGGTGGTGCTCCCGCCGAGGCCTGCGCAGCCCGCCAGCACGAAAACTGCAAGGCCGGCGAGCCAAGCCTTCAAGCGCCGGTTCTCCGGCCCTTCGCAACTTCGCCAAACGTGGTGCGCTTCACGGCGCGGCTTGCCGCCGCCGCAGCGGCGCCTGCGACACTGCCGCGCGGGTCGCGCTGAGACGAACCACGGGGGGACGCGCCCTGGGAGGACGATTTGGCGGCGCGCGCGCCTTCTTCGCTGAACAGTTCGGCCAGCTTGTCGGTCATCACGCCGCCGAGCTGTTCGGCCTCGACAATGGTGACAGCGCGGCGATACCAGCGCGTGACATCGTGGCCGATGCCGACCGCGATCAGTTCGACCGGCGACACGCCTTCAATGTGTGCGATGACTTCGCGCAGGTGTTTTTCCAGCGGGTTGCCGACGTTGACCGACAGCGTCGAGTCATCGACCGGCGCACCATCTGAAATCACCATGAGGATCTTGCGCTGTTCGGCGCGCGCCATCAGGCGGTCATGCGCCCAGAGCAGCGCCTCGCCGTCGATGTTTTCCTTGAGCAGGCCTTCGCGCATCATCAGGCCGAGATTGCGCCGCACGCGACGCCACGGTGCATCTGCGGATTTGTAGATGATGTGGCGCAGGTCGTTGAGGCGGCCGGGCGTCGCGGGCTTGCCCGCCTTGATCCAGTCTTCGCGGGAGAGCCCACCCTTCCAGGCCTGTGTCGTGAAGCCGAGAATTTCCACCTTCACGCCACAGCGTTCGAGCGTCCGTGCGAGAATGTCGGCGCACAGGGCTGCGACCATGATGGGGCGGCCGCGCATCGAGCCGGAGTTATCGAGCAGGAGCGTG
>CALRWU020000256.1:0-5464 GCA_943371945.1 Azorhizobium sp. AG788 | reverse complement strand
TCGGCTCGGGCGGCGCTTCCGCGTCGGGATCGAACGGCTCATCGTCCTCAATCTCGGGCTCAAGCTTCAGCAGCTGGCCAGAGTCTTCCAGCTTGGTCTGGACGCCAGCCAGCGCCTCGAAGAGATCAGCCATCCCCTCGCCATGCTCGGCGGAGATCGGCGCCGGATCGCCAAGGCCGAGACGCCAGGCTTCCATCAGCCCTTCATCTCCCTGCTTGCCTTCACACTTGTTAGCCGCCAGCACGACCGGCTTGCCCGACTTGCGCAGCAGCTGTGCGAACCGCTCGTCGATCGGCGTCACGCCGGCGCGCGCGTCGTACAGGAAGATCGTGACGTCGGCCTCGTTGATCGCGACTTCGGTCTGCTTGCGCATGCGCGCTTCTAGCGAGGCGTCCGTCACGTCCTCGAAGCCTGCGGTGTCGATCAGGATCATATCGAGGTCGCCGAGGCGCCCCGTTGTTTCCTTGCGGTCCCGTGTAACGCCAGGCTGGTCGTCGACGATGGCGATCTTCCGGCCAGCAAGCCGGTTGAACAGTGTCGACTTGCCGACATTCGGGCGACCGACGATGGCCACCTTCAGCGTCATGGGACTACTCCAGGGGCAGGCCCTGGCCTGCCTACTTGATCGCGACCAGGTTGGCCTGGTCGGTCAGAATGAAAATCTTGCCAGCTGCGGCGATCGGCTCGATGAAAATGCTCTGGCCTAGCTTCAGCTCGGACACCGTGTCGCCGTTCTGAGCGGAAAGCGCAAGGACATCCCCTTCCGAAGAGACAACCACCAGCCGTCCCGACGCGATCAGCGGCCCGGTCCAGACGATGCGGTTCTCGCGATTGCCGTCCTTGAACTCCGGCAACTCCCGTTTCCAGGCAAGTTTACCATCAATCTTGTTGAAACAGGCGACTACTCCGCCCGTTCCGACCGCGAACAGGTAATCGCCGCTGACTACCGGTCCCTGGCGGGAACCGAAGGTGCGGCTCCAGATCCGGGCGCCGGATCGGGCATCGATGGCGGTCAGGACGCCCGAAGGGCTAGCGGCGTAGACGATGCCGTCCTGGATCGTGGGCTTGCCCGCGATATCGTTGATCGCCGACAGCGGCGTGTAGCGGCCGGTCGAGGTCAGCGTGTCGGTCCACAGGCGGCGGCCATTGGCCGGCAGGTAGGCGATAAGTTCGCCCGACGAATAGCCAACCGCCAGGATGTCCTGCGTCACAGCCGGGCTGGGCGACGACAGAATTCGGGCTGTCTCGGACAGGGCCTGATCATTCCAGACAATCTCGCCGGTGTCGGTGTCGATCGAATAGAAATCGTTGTTCGTGGAGGTCAGAAATGCCCGGTTGCCCATGACCGCCGGGGAGCTCGACAAGGGCGACTCCACGGTGCGACGCCAGATCTCTGACCCGTCGGAAAGCTTCAGCGCGGCCGCAAACCCGAAGCCGGATGCGACGATCAGCTTGTCGCCCGTGATTGCCAGCCCGCCTCCGATGGAGAACTCGTCCCAATGCGCGTTGGCGGACTTGAGCTGCACGTCCCAGATCTTGCGGCCATTGCTGGCGTCGAACGCGGACACCTTCTGGGCCGAGTCGATCGTGTAGATGCGACCATCCTTGACGACTGGCGCGCCAACCAGGCGTTTGATCTCGCCGGAGCCTTCGCCCACATTCGCGCGCCAGGCTTCCCGGAACTCGGGGGCTGCCTCGACATTGCCCGGCGCCTTGGCCGAATTCTCGCCCGACTGCAGCCAGCTCACGACGGGCACTGCGGCGGGAAGTACAACTGGAGCAGCGGCCAGAGTCGGGTCCGGCGTCATATTGTCCTGGAACGGATTGATCGTGATGCGGGCAGCCTTTTCCTCCTCGGAAAGGACCGGCGGACCTGCGGCGCAACTGGCCAGTACGACCGAGAGCGGCAGCGCGAGAAGGACTGAACGCATCACTAACTTCATGGCTGGGGCTGCCCGTTTGGTGCGGCTGGCGCCGGCGCGGCAGCCGGCGTGGTGACGTCAGGAGTCGTAGTCGCAGGCGCGGCCGGCGCGTCGAGATTCACAGCCCGCGCCGGAAGCGTCGCCAGCACCTGCGTCACGCGCTGACGCATGGCCTGTGGTGCATTCAGATCAACGCTCAGCGTTTCAAAGATGTCCCGCGCACGATCGACGTCCCCACCGGCAAGCGCCTTCGCAGCGATGAGTTCCTTGGCGAGCAACGCGACTTGCCCTTCCTTGTCGACCAGCGGCTTCAGCGTGGCCTCGAGCTCAGGAAGTGTCGACGTATCGGCCTTGAGATAGCCGAGCTTGAGAATCGAAAGATCGCCGAGCACGCCCTTGTCGGTCGCAGCCGCTTTCTTGAGATGGGCCTCGATCGCCGCAGGGTCATTGGTGAGATCGCGTTCGACGCGCGCCAGCATGTTGCCCGCCAGCACGGCAAACCCGGTGTCGCTGCTGCTGAGCTCGGAAAAGCGCGCACGCGCCGTGGCGAGATCGCCCGACTGCAGGGCAACGAATCCGGCATCGTATGTAACGGCGGCGCGATTGATGGCGTCGGCGCGCTGGGAACGCATGAATTCGTACACGCCTACGCCGATGACAGCCGCAGCGACCGCCCCATAGATCAGGAACGACCAGCGTTTCCACCACTGTGCGAGGGTTTCCTCGCGCAGGCTTTCTTCAACTTCCTTAAAGACGTCGTTCACGCTGGTATATGCTCCGGATGATGGGGCAACCTAGCCGGGGCAGACCGCCCCCGCAATTCGCCTTAGCCGTAGAGGAAACGATGGGCGGTTGGGATTATGGCGCTTTTTTGAGGGTGTAGATCTCTTTTGGCCCGGGAAACGCTCGCGAGCGAACATCAGAGGCATATCCATCCACAGCAGTTGCGATGGAATTCCGCAGATCGGCGTACCGGCGGACGAATCGCGGGGTCCACTCGAACATCCCCAGCATATCGTCCGTCACAAGGATCTGGCCGTCACACGTCGCAGACGCGCCTATGCCCACCGTTGGGCAGGATACCTGCGCCGTAATCTGCGCCGCGAGGTCTTCCGCGACCCCCTCGATCACCATGGCAAAGCACCCGGCCGCGTCTGCAGCAGCCGCTTCGGCGATGACCCGGCTGCGCTCGGCGTCGGTGCGTCCCTTGGCCTTGAAGCCGCCATCGACGTTGGTTGCCTGCGGCCGCAGGCCGACATGGGCCATGACGGGAATACCGCGGTCGACCAGATGGCGCACGGTGGCGGCGGCATATTCGCCCGCCTCGATCTTCACGGCCTGGCAGCCGGTTTCCTTCATGATCTGAGAGGCGTTCATGAAAGCCTGTTCGAGGCTTGCTTCATACGAGCCGAACGGCATGTCGACCACGACGAACGCCCGCTTGGAGGCGCGCATCACGGCGCGGCCATGCAGGATCATCATGTCCATAGTCACGCCCACTGTCGTCGGCAGGCCGTGCACCACCATTCCCACACTGTCTCCAACCAGCAGGATGTCGCAGGTCTCGTCGAGCATGGCGGCCATGGGCGCCGTGTAGGCAGTCAGGCACACAAGGGGCGTCGCCCCCTTGGCGGCGGCGATATCGCGCACGGTCTTGCGGGCGGCCCCGGGCTGGGAGGGTGGGGTCTGGGCGGACATCGAAACGTCTCTTGCTGGCTGGGGGC
The DNA here is from genome assembly GCA_943371945.1 of Azorhizobium sp. AG788. GTDB lineage: Bacteria > Pseudomonadota > Alphaproteobacteria > Caulobacterales > Hyphomonadaceae > UBA7672. The sequence continues at coordinate 1,818 of CALRWU020000256.1, read as the reverse complement.
TGCTTAGGCCCCCGCGGGCATGGGCGCAATCCGGCTCAAGCTGTGGGGGATCAGCCCATCAGGCCCACACCCGTGATGATTTGGTGCAGCTGATAAACCAGCAGCGCATACAGGGCGGACCCTACGGCCAGAGCGATCAGATCGCCCAGCACGTTCGGTTCGGCGGCGGCCGCACCGATATCGCCCCTGCCTTTGAGTGCGATTCTGTCGACAACCCCAAAGGCAAGAAATGACCCGAACAGGATTAGGGAGCCAACATCCCAGTTAACCAGGAGGTGCGCAAACGCCCACAGCTTGACCGCCACCAGCATGGGATGCTTCACGGCCTTCTTGATGAACCCGGTCGGCACATAGGCCGACACGATCAGGATGATGGCCGGTAGCATCAGCGCCATTGTGATGTGCCGCATGAAGCTCGGCGGTTCGGCCAGGAATATCCAAGGCTTCACATTGCCATAGCCCCAGACCATCGCGGCGAAGCCGGCCAGCGTGATGAGCGAATACAACCCTTTATAGGGGCCCGCACCGATCCAGCTGACTAAACCCGCGCCATCGCGTCGCCGGAAAGTTGAAAACAGGTGGGTGCCGAAAAACACGACCAACCCGCCGCCAAAGGCGACAAGATACCAAAGGTCCATTGTCCGAACTCCCGCCCGACGCTCCCCTCCCCAGACCGGATCAGAGCAAAGCCTGAGCGCGGGCGCAATCCTCGCCGCTACGGAAGTGCGTCCTGGAAACGAAACGGCCCCCGGAATGAACCGAGGGCCGCTATTCTATGAGAGTGCTGGAAACCTTGGATCAGGCGCGGCGGCGTTCGCGACCGCGCTCAAGGCTCTGAATATACCGGCGATGCTCTTCGAAGGGGTCCAGTGCGCGCTCTTCGCGTGGTCCACCGCCCGAGGAAGAAGACGAAGACCGCGTTTCCTTCTTGGCCTTGGCGGCTTCCTTGATCTCTTTTTTGCGGGCTTTGCGTTCGGCGCGCTTCAGGGCATCCACGCTCAGCTCGGCATCAATACGAGCCTGTTCGGCAGCAGCCTCGGCGGCGATACGTTCGGCCTCGGCTTTCGCCTCAGCCTCTTCACGAGCGCGCTGACGCTCGATCCGCTCGGCTTCGCGCTGTGCGCGGATTACCTCGACGCGCTCACGGCGCTCAGCCTCGTGGTCGATCGGGGCTTCCGCCTGGATCATGGGCTTCGGTTTGAATTTTTCGAGAAGGGCTTTTTTCGCGGCGGCGGCGAGTGCCTGCCGTTCAGCAAACGTCGAGTTTTTGGGTTGCATCTAGGCTTTCGGAATCAACGGTGGAACGTTGGGTGGGTTTTGCGTGGCCTACATATGGGGACGCAGGCGTTTCGTCCATCCCCCTGCGGCATTTCATCAAGTTAATCGGGGCGTGCGACTAAAACGTCGCTCAGCGCAGATTGTTCACGAATGCCGACCTCATTTCACTCTGTGACATGAACGTCATACATCCGGGAGCTGTGTCCGACCAAAGCTGGAGCCATTTGAGCCCCACCCCCATTTTCTGGACATAGGCCATGCGCTCGGCCGCCCCCTGCGCCCCGCCCCATTGCACCGTATTGAAGGTGTCCTGGTCGAGCACATCGGTCGTGTCGATCTGCGTCGTGTACATGTGGACGCCATAGGCTGCGCCCGGCTCCACATCGCGCATGACCCCGCCGAGAAATGCCGTGCTGCAGGCGGAGGCGCATCCATCGCCCGAACGGACGCGCGTAAGCACTTGATGCCTACGCAGGATGGCGCCCATTTCGACGCCGACACGGCTGTTCCCGCCCGGCGAGTTGAGCCAGACCTCGTGCA
>CALRWU020000255.1:0-5467 GCA_943371945.1 Azorhizobium sp. AG788 | reverse complement strand
ACAGCCCCCTCCGACTCGCTACGCGAGCCACCTCCCCCGGCTTCGCCGGTGGAGGACTCAACGCTTGCTGCGCGGAGAAGTCCTCCCTCGCCGACAGGCGGGGGAGGTGGCGCGCGCTTGCGCGCGACGGAGGGGGCAGCCACAGCTCGCGCGGTCCTCCGCTAACCTTCACAAGAATCGAAATCACCCACCTCGCAGGCTTCACCCGCGAGGTCGCGCCCGCATGCGCCCCAGCCTGCCGCACCGCACCAAATCCCGGAAACGCCACAGTGTCGTCATTGACAGGTCGGATTACATGCGTAGTCTACATGAAATTACAGGTGTACCATGCAACAGATTTCCGACGCCGAAAGCCGCATCATGGAAGCCCTGTGGCGCAAGTCGCCACTAACGCCTGAACAGGTGATCGCCGCCGTCGGCCCGGAAAACGGCTGGGCGCCGGCCACCGTGAAGACGCTGATCACCCGCCTGCTCAAGAAGAAAGCGATCTCGGGCGCCAAGGAGGCGGACGGCTATTGCTACCGCCCGCTGATCGCCCGCGCCGCCTATGTCCAGTCGGAAAGCCAGGGCCTTCTCGACCGCCTGTTCAAGGGCGAGGTCGCCCCGCTCGTCGCGCACTTCGCTGAAAACCGCCGCCTCAGCGCCAAGGACGTCAGACAGCTGAAGGCCCTTATCGCGAAGATCGAGGAGGACAAGAAATGAACGCCCTCTTCGGTATCATGATCGAGCTGAACATCGCCGCCGGCGCCGCCATCCTCTTCGTCCTGCTGGTCCGCCGCCCCGCAGCTCGCCTGCTCGGACCTCACGCCGTCTACAGCCTCTGGGCGATCGTCCCTGTCGTCATGGCGGCGACCTTCCTGCCGGAGCGTACGACCGAAACGGTCGTCACTGAATTCCTGATCGGCGGCGTCCCCGCCAGCCTTGCCGCCGCCCGCCTCGAAGCCGCCGCGTCCTGGCTGCCCGCAGCCATCGGCATCGCCTGGCTCGCCGGCATAGCCACCCTCACCCTCCTCTTCGTCCGCCGCCAGCGCGCCTTCCTGCGCGACGCAGATATCGGCCTCGCAGGCCCCGCTATCGTCGGCTTCCGTCATCCGCGCATCGTCACGCCCGACGACTTCGCCCATCGCTTCAGCCATGACGAGCGCAAGCTGATCCTCACGCACGAGCAGGTCCACATCGACCGCAATGACGCGCGCATCAACGCCTTCGTCGCTGTCCTGCGCTGTGTCTTCTGGTTCAACCCGCTGATCCATATCGGCGCCAAAGCCATGCGCGCCGATCAGGAACTCTCCTGCGACGCCGAAGTCATCGACCGCCGCCCGCGCGTCCGCCGCGCCTACGCCGAAACCCTGCTCAAGACGCACCTCGTCGCGCGCCCGCTTCCGGTCGGCTGCTACTGGCCTGCCGAGTCGCAACATCCGCTGACCGAGCGTATCGACATGATCGCCCGCAAGCCGATCTCGCATCGCCGCCGCGCCGCCGCCGCAGTCCTCGTGATGTCCCTCACCGCCGGAGCCGGCGTCACCGCCTGGGCGGCGCAACCCGAGCGCCCCATCTTCCGCGAAACCGCCGACGTGCTCCTGCCGTTCCAACCAATTCCGCGCGATGGTCGGTCTACGACAACAACCCGGCCGAAAGTCATTCCGGGCTCTTTCCGTCCGCCTGCTGTCACCGACCTTCGTCTGGAGGGAAACGCCCTCACCGCTGAGCTTTGTGTTTCCGCCTCCGGTGTTGTCGACAGCGTCACGCTTACTCAGTCCACTGGGGACAGAAGGCTCGACGACGCCACGATCCGCTCGCTCAAATCGGCGATGTTCGAACCTGCGATCAATAGTGGCGGCAGATCCGTTGCAGTCTGTGGCCAACAGATGACCATCGAATTCAAGACTGCGCCGACTGCCACGCCGCCCTAGACCCGGCCCGCCACTCACCCGCCTAGCTCACTCACCTAACCTGGGAGGTCTCCAAGGTCTGGAGCCAGGAGCGAACACGCGCCTCAATCGACCCGCCTCGCCGGCGCCCTCACCGCTGGCGTCGCCACCCTCGCCTTCGGCTACGCAAGGGCCAACGGCATGGGCGCCTACATCACCCAGCATGTCCCCGACGCGCTGATCTACGTGCCCTTGCCTGACAAGCCGGCCGTCGATCCCCTGCCGCCTCCAGCATCCGATCTGCCCCTGTCGACAGATGCGAGAGACATTATCTCGCCGCTCACAAATCTCGAGAGCTTCACCTACGACCCGGATACCCTCACCGGCGTCCCGCCAACGGACACCCGTCGCGACACCGGCCCTGTCTCACCGCTTCCGTCAACGCCGCCGACACCGATCCGCACCGCCGCAAAAATGATCCCCGCGGCCTCACCCGCCTATCCGCCCGCCGACATTCGCGGAGACCATCAGGGCACATCATCGCTCGAAGTCTGCATCGACACTGCCGGCCGGGTCACCTCGGCGAGCCTCGCCGGCAGCAGTGGCTATGGCAGCCTCGATCAGGCAGCGCTGAAATGGGTACGCGACCGCAAATTCACGCCGGCGAAAGTCGACGGCCAGCCGCAATCCATCTGCGGCCACACCGTCGTCTATGAGTGGAAACTCAACCGCCGCTGACAGCTTTAAGCCCCGCCCCAGTAAGGCGGGGTGGCCGGCGCGCCAGGACGCCCCACGTTCCGGCCGGCCCTTCTCGAAGCGCCCCTCTCGATCTCCTCATGGGAGGGGCGCTTCTTTTTTCTAACGCGATCCCTTGGCGCCATCGATCACACCGCGACGCAGCCGAACCATGCCGCGGATCCAGCGATCGTAATCGCCCGTCTTGCGCTGCATGTACGTCTTCACCTGCTCATGCGGCAGGATCAGGAAGCTCTCTGCATCGAGCCCGCGAACGACTGCCTCGGCGACATCAGACGGCGCAAGCACGCCATCGACATTCTGCGATCCCGCAGCCCCTCCCAGCATCGGCGTATCCACCGCCTGCGGACACAGCAGAGAGACACCGACGCCATTCTCCTTCGCCGCAATCGCGAGGTGCTCGCCAAAGCCGATCGCCGCGTGCTTGCTGGTCGAATAGACAGCCGACCCGATCTGGCTCAGCAGTCCGGCCGCCGACACAGTGTTGAGAAACCAGCCCGACTTCCGCGCAATCATGCCCGGCAGCGCGTAACGCGCAGCATAGACGTGGGCCATCACATTCACGCCCCACGCAAGCTCCCAGTCCGCATTCGACGGCGAACCGGGATTGTCGATGTCCGGATCACCACGCGAGATGCCTGCGTTGGAGCAGAACAGGTCGATACGGCCAAACCTGTCCTCAGCCGTGCGTACGATCTTCTCGACGTCCGCCTCCTTCGTCACGTCCGCCTGCAGGGCGATGCCGCCAACCGACTTCGCGACGGCCTCGGCTCCCGCGCCATTCATGTCGGCGACGATCAGCGCGGCTGCGCCCTCCGTGTGGAAGCGCTCTACAAGCGCCTTGCCGATACCACTCGCCCCACCCGTGACGATGACGACCTTGTCCGTAACCTTCATTGCCTCAGCTCCACCCTGTCCTTTTTGACCCGTGCGTGAATCACGACTCGATCAGCGCCAGATTCTTGATACTGCCCGCCAGCGCATCGCGAATTTCCTCCGCCCGCTTGTCCGGCACGCCCCGGGCAACTGACAGGTTCACTGCGGCGGCGACATACTGACAGGCATCATTCTTCTTCGCGGCGGCCGCCTTCAACCCTGCGAGATCAACCGAGCCGCCATTCACGGCCAACGATCCATCTGCAGCAACAGCAACGCTCAGACGAACCGAATTGCAGGCCGCGGCCGTCTCAGGCCGGAAGTCTGGCAGGTTCGCGACCTCCGCTGATGGCTTGAGCGCAGCAGGCGCAGGCGTTGCAACGGGAGCGGCGGCTGGGGTGGTCGAACATGCCGAAACCGCAACGGCCAAAACGGCAAAAAGAACACGCATGCCTGACTCCCGGAACTGACTGGCGCGAACCATAGCCCACTTTGCGGCCACGTCGATTGCTGCGATGCCGCGGCGGGCCAATTCCCTCGCGACAGCCTTGCGAGACACGACAAGCCGGTGAATAGCTGAGCGACAAAGTGGGAGGATGTTGATGCGCGTCTCTGGCAGGAAACTCGGACTGATCGGCGCTGTCGCCGTCGCAGCGCTTGCAGCGGCCTCGCTTCTGGCCGTCGCGCAACAATCGCCCGCATCCCAGCCCGACACGCTCATCCTCGCCGGCAAGCTTCTCGCAGACCCCGCCTCGGGCCGCGTGCTGACTCAACAGAGCATCCTCGTCCGCAATGGCCGTATCGTGAGCATCACAGCGGGTTACAGCAAACCCGCGAATGGCGCGAAAGTCGTCGACCTCAAGAACGCCTTCGTCCTGCCTGGCCTGATCGACAGCCACGTCCACCTCACCAGCGAAACAGGTCCGGACTCGCGTCTCGACGAATTCCTCAAGACCAGCGCCGACCAGGCGATAGACGGCGCAGGATTCGCGGTGAAAACGCTCGAAGCCGGCTTCACCACGGTCGCCGATCTCGGCGGTGACGCAGAAGCCGTGCTCGCCCTGCGCAACGGAATCGCTCACGGCGTCATCCCCGGTCCGCGTATCGTCGCCTCCGCCGGAGCCGTCAGCGTCCACGGTGGACACGGCGACGCCAACGGCATGCCGCGCGCCATGGTCGATGTGCTGCGCCCGAACTCCGTCTGCTCCGGCGCCGATGATTGCGCCCGCGCCGTCCGCGAGCGCGTCCGCGATGGCGCCGACATCATCAAGATCACGGCGACTGGCGGTGTTCTCTCACAGACCTCGGCCGGCCTCGCCCAGCAATTCACCGACGCCGAACTCGCATCGATCGTGCAGGCCGCTCACGCCATGGGCCGCAAGGTCACGGCGCACGCACACGGCGTCGACGGCATCAACTCCTTCCTACGCGCGGGAGGAGACAGCATCGAGCACGGCACCTACGCCGATGCGGAATCGGCACGTCTCTACAAGGAGCACAACGCCTACCTGATACCCACGCTGCTAGCTGGCGACTTCGTCGCCCGCGAAGCGGCCAAGCCGAACAGCTTCCTCTCGCCCGCCCAGCAGAAGAAAGCGCTCGAAGCCGGTCCCAAAATGCTCGACATGCTCCGCCGCATGCACGAAGCGGGCGTGAAGATTGCCTTCGGCACCGACACCGGCGTTTCTGCTCATGGTGACAACGCGCAGGAATTCGCGCTCATGGTCAAAGCTGGGATGACGCCGCTCGAAGCCATCACCGCCGCCACCGTCAGCGCCGCCGACCATTTCAGCCTCACCTCGGAGATCGGCACGATCACAGCCGGCAAGGTGGCCGACATCATCGCGGTCAACGGTGATCCGCTCAGCAATGTGCGCGAACTTGAATCCGTCGACTTCGTGATGAAGGGCGGCAAGATCTACAAGAACTGAACATGACGGACCCGCTGTTCGATCTCTCGGGCA
>CALRWU020000254.1:0-5470 GCA_943371945.1 Azorhizobium sp. AG788 | reverse complement strand
CGTCGCCGAACATCTACGCGCGGCGATGCCGTGGCTGTGCGAGCTGATGAAGCAGGGCGAGGGTGCGGACTGGCGGGTTCTGACCCCGGCGGAGGGGGCGTAACCTAGGGGAGCGCACGTCCACTGGTGAACGCGAACCAGATTGCGATTGCGGCGAGCATGACGGCGAAGATGCGGCGCACGATGCGTTCGCGGCGCGGGTCGGCGAGGGCTTTCTGGAAGGTGGCGGCGAAGAGGACGATCAAGACGTGCGCCGCTGTGGCGATCGCGAGGTAGGCTAGGGTCATCGTGACGAGCGCGCCGGTGTTCGCGGGAGCTGGACCGGCGAAGCTGGGAATCATCACGATATAGACGGCCGCCGCCTTGGGGTTCAGCAGATTGACGACCAGGCCGCGCCAGAAGTGTTTGCCGGCGAGGTTGGCCGAGCCTGTCTCCTTCTCGCCGGTCCACGCTTCGTAGGCGAGGTAGAACAGGAACAGCACGCCGCCCCAACGCAGAATTTCGTAGAGCGGAGGCCATGCCGTGATGAGCGCAGCCGCACCTATGGCAGCGACCAGAGCGAGGATAGCCAGGCCGGAGGCGATGCCGGCAACCGCCATCAGGCCCGCTGTGCGGCCCTCTCGCGCCGACAGTAGCGCAAGCCAGGTCATGTTCGGTCCCGGCGTGATTTCCATCACGATGGCGGCGAGCAGGAATTCAGCGAAGTTGGCTTGCATCCGGATCAGGCGGCGAAGTCGTAGGGGCCGCCCTGCTTCAGCGCCGCGATATAGGCCGGACGCGCGTGAATGCGGTCAAGGAAGGCTGCGACCTTCGGGCGTGAGCGGCCGTCGCCACGCATGGCGGCGGCTTCGAGCGGGAAGCTCATCATGATGTCGGCAGCGGTGAATTTGTCGCCCACGAACCATTCGGAGTTCGACAGTTCCGCCTGCCAGTAGTCGACATGCATCTTGATCTGCGGATCAGAGATGCGCTGCTGCGCTGTCTTCATGATGCCGCTGACAAAGCCGCGAACAAGGCCTGGCGCATTGCTGGGAATGGCGCTGAAGATCAATTTCAGCAGTAGCGGCGTCATCGCCGAGCCTTCGGCGTAGTGCAGCCAGTAGGTGTAGCGCAGATATTCATCCGTCCCCTTGGCAGGGATGAGACGACCATCGGCGTAGGCGTCAATTATGTAGGTGATGATCGCGCCCGTCTCGGCGATGGTGCGGCCATTGTCGGTAATGACGGGCGACTTGCCGAGCGTGTGGACGGCCTTCAGCTCAGGCGGCGCCAGCATCGTCTTGGCGTCACGCTGGTAGCGCTTCACCTCGTAGGGCAGGCCGAGTTCCTCCAGCAGCCAGAGCACGCGCTGGGATCGGGAATTGTTCAGGTGGTGGACGGTGATCATTGACGGGCTCCTCAGCGTGTACGGACATGAGGCGCGCCCGGATCAGGCGTCAAGGATGCCCGCTTTCGGGCGGAGGCGTATGTCCGGGGCTATTGTGGCTCTTCATCAGCTTGCCGCGCTCGGTGATGAAGATCGTGATCAGCGCCAGCGTCCCCACAACAGCGTGCCCGATGAAGATGGGCGTGACTGTGCCGTCGAACTGTCGGGCAACCAGTCCGCCGATAGAGGCCGATACGAAGGATGAGGCAAAGCCGATCAGCGCCGCGCCCGAGCCCGCGAGCGCGCCTAGCGGCTCCATGGCGATAGCGTTGTAGTTCGGTCCCTGGAAGCCGATGCAGAAGAACGCGAGGATCACCAGCGAATAGAAGAGCGGGAACGGCACAGGCCCCTGCATCGCGATGACGGCGTGCACGATGCTGACGATAACGAAGCAGATAAGGGCGAAGTGCGAGATTGGTCGCATGCCGATGCGCTCGACCAGGCGCGAGTTGATCAGGTTGGACACGGACATGGCGACGGCGGCGCCCGCGAACCAAAGGGCGAACCAGTCTCCAGTGGCGTAGACTTCATGATAGAGCTGCTCGGACGCCGAGATGTAGCTCATCAGGCCGCCAAACAGGAAGCCCGAGGCGATGGTGTAGCCCAGCGCCTCGCGCGTGCGGATGACCTTCCCGTAGTTTCGCAGCATGGTGGGGACGTTCAGCGGCACACGACGCTCGCGCGGCAGCGTTTCTGGCATGCGGATGAGCACCCACATGAACATGACCATGCCAAAGACGGCGAGCGCCCAGAAGATGCCGTGCCAGGTCATCACTTTCAGCATCATCTGGCCGAAGAACGGTGCGACGATCGGCGCTGACATAAAGACGATCATGACCAGCGACATCACCTTGGCCATCTGTCGTCCGGCATAGAGGTCGCGCGCGGCGGAGACTGCAATCACGCGCGAGCCTCCGGCGCTGGCTCCCATGAACGCGCGCGCGGCAATCAACAGCTCGAAGTTCGGCGCGTAGACGCACAGGATGGCTGCGACGACGTAGAAGAAGAGCGAGATGAACAGCACGCTGCGCCGGCCGAAGCGGTCGGTCAGCGGTCCATAGAATAGCTGCGAGACACCGAACCCCAGCATGTAGGAGACGATGATCAGCTGCCGATCATTTTCCGTCGGCACTTTGAATTCCGCCCCCATGGCGGGCAGGGCTGGCAGCATGATGTCGATGGCGAGCGCGTTCAGCGCCATCAGCGCCGCCGTCAGGGCGACGAACTCCGGCAGCGACAGCCGGCGGACGGGCGTTGAAATCGCCGACTGGGACGAGGCGTCGGACACGGGGGAATGCTCACTTCGGGATTGTCCGGAGTGTGTAGCGAGGTTCTTCCCCCAAGGGTAGGGCGCGTATTTGCGTCATCATGTAAAATTTCGAGAGACCCAAGGGACTTTCGTCCGGTCGGAAGGCAGGTCTATGCTGTGCTCAGTGGCCGGAGGGTTCTGATGAAAGTTCGTGTATTTGCTGGCGCCGCGCTGGCGGTGATTGCTGGCGCAGCTACGCTCGCGATGGCGCAGGAACCACAAAAGGCGGCCGTAGAGGCGGCGAAGGACGAGAAACCCAAGTGGGATGTGGCGGCGCCGCCTCTGCCTACCCGGACGGTCAATATCAATGTCGACGAAGGCACCTGGATGGATGTCGACGTCAGCCCGGACGGCAAGACGATCGCGTTCGACCTTCTCGGTGATATCTACACAATGCCGATCGCGGGCGGCACGCCGATGCGCATCGCCGAAGGCCTGCCCTTCGAGATGCAGCCGCGCTTCTCGCCGGATGGCAAGCGCATCGCCTTCACCAGCGACCGTGGCGGCGGCGACAATATCTGGGTGATGAATGTCGATGGTTCGGACAAGCGTCCGCTGACCAAGGAAGAGTTCCGCCTGCTGAACGAACCGGCCTGGAGTCCCGATGGTCGCTTCGTCGCCGCGCGCAAGCATTTCACGACATCGCGCTCCCTAGGGACGGGCGAGATCTGGATCTACCATGTCGGTGGCGGCGATGGCTATGTCGCGGTCAAGCGCGCGAGCGAGGCCCTACAAAAGGAACTGGGCGAGCCAATCTATTCGCCGGATGGCAAGGCGATTTACTACACGCGCAACGTCTCGCGCGGGAACACGTTCGAGTACGCGCAGGATTCCAACGGCAGCCTGTTTGAAATCGAGAAGTATGACTTCGCAACGGGCGAGGTCAGCACAGCCGTGCAGGGAGCGGGTGGCGCGACGCGGCCGACGCCTTCGCCGGATGGCAAGAAATTGGCCTTCGTGCGACGCGAGCGCAACCAGTCGAAGCTCTATGTGAAGGATCTTGAGTCCGGCCAACTGACCAAGCTGTACGACGCGCTAGATCCCGACCAGCAGGAGACGTGGGCCGTAAACGGGCTCTACCCCAGCATGGACTGGACGCCGGATTCCAGGACTGTCGTCTTCTGGGCCGGCGGCAAGATCCGTCGCGTCGACATGGCCGGTCAGGCCAGTGTCATACCCTTCCGCGTCAATGATACGCGCGTGGTGATCGACCCACCGCAGCCGAAGACGGCAGTCGCGCCGGATTCTTTCCGCACCAGGATGCCGCGCTTCGTGTCTGTGTCCCCGGACAACAAACGCGTCGTGTTTGAAAGCCTCGGCAAGCTCTATGTGAAGCAACTCCCCAATGGCGCGCCTGCGCGCCTGACGCAGACCAGGGGCCAGGAGATGGAGTTGTTCCCATCCTGGTCGCGTGACGGGCAGCGCCTTGTCTATGTCGAATGGACTGACGCGGGCCTCGGTCATATCCGTACGGTTGCCGCAAACGGCGGCTCCGCCAAAGTCGTGACGTCGGATCCGGGCCACTATCGCCGCCCGCGTTTCTCGCCGGACAGCCAGACCATCGTGTTCGAGAAGGGGCGCGGCGGCTACCTGTTGTCCGAACTCCGCTCCGACAATCCGGGCGTCTATCGTGTGCCGGCGGGCGGCGGGACAATCACCAAGGTGACAGACGACGGTGCGTCTCCCCAGTTTGGACTCGCCAACGACCGCATCTTCATGACGCGCGGCAAGGACGAGTCCGGCATTCTGGTATCGACCGATCTCAACGGTGAAGCGCTGCGTACGCATGCCTCCGGCGAGATGGTCGCCAGCTACGAAGTATCACCCGATGGCGCGATGATGGCGTTCCGCGACAACTTTGCCGCCTATGTCATGCCGCTCGCTGCCGGACCGCAGGAGATCGGCGCGGGCAAGGGTGGCTCGGCCATGCCGGTGGTGAAGGCCAGCACAGGTGGGGCGACCTATCTCTCCTGGACCGGCGGGGGGCGCCAACTGAACTGGAGCCTCGGACCGACTCTATACTCGGCCTCGGTTGATGCGATGATTCCAACGGCGCCGGCGAAAGAGGATGAGAAACCCACCTACAAGCCACCGGAATCCGGCGTCGATCTGTCGATCCCCGTAACCTCCGCCAAGCCGAGCGGCACGCTGGTGCTCACCAACGCGCGCATCGTGACGATGGCGGACGCCAATGGCGGCGTCATCGAGAACGGCGTGATCGTCATCAACGACAATCGCATCACGCGTGTTGGGCCGTCGGCGTCCGTGCCTGTGCCGGCCGGCGTGCGTGTGCTGGATCTCAAGGGCAAGACCATCATCCCCGGCATGATTGATGCGCACGCGCACGGTCCGCAAGGCGACGATGACATCATCCCGAACCAGAACTGGAGCGCGATCGCGCACCTCGCCCTGGGCGTGACGACAGTGTTCGATCCGTCAAACGCGGCAAGCGAGGCGTTCGTCTCTGAAGAAATGCAACGCGCTGGCTTGATCCTCGGGCCGCGTACGTTCTCGACAGGCGAGATCGTCTACGGCGCCCGCAGTCGCGGCACGCTGAACGACATCAAGGACTATGACGACGCCCTCGCGCATGTGCATCGCCTCAAGGTGCAGGGCGCCGCGGGCATCAAGAACTACAACCAGCCGCGCCGGAACCAGCGGCAGCAGGTTGTGGCCGCGTCCATCGCTGAAAACATCCAGTCTGTGGCCGAGGGCGCCTCCCTGTTCGCGCAGGA
>CALRWU020000253.1:0-5485 GCA_943371945.1 Azorhizobium sp. AG788 | reverse complement strand
ACTGCGCGACGACTACGGTCGCCTGCTTGATCCCAACCAGGGCGCGGCTGGCAACATCCGTCAGGGCGGCGACCAGATTGGCGGCGCCGGGCTCACGGTCGTGCCGACGCAATCCGTTGTGATGATCTCGCAGCCGGTGAAGCTGAATGGCGGCAAAGCTGCCATCACGTTCGATGTGCCTGCGTTCAACGGTGAACTGCGCCTTATGGCTGTGGCATGGTCCAACTCTGGCGTTGGCTCTGCGTCGAAGCCGGTGACGGTGCGCGATCAGGTTCCGGCCCTGCTGGCCCTGCCGCGCTTCCTCTCGCCCGGCGATACCGCCACAGCAACACTGACACTGGACAACGTGGAAGGTCAGGCGGGGGCTTACAAAGCTGTCCTCCAGGCTCTCGCGCCGGTGCAGACAACCAGTGGCGCTCTGTCCACCAACCTTGCGAAAGGCCAACGCGTCGATCTCGATGCCGGCTTCTCGGCGGCGGCGGAAGGCATCTCGACCGTCTCGTTCAACCTCACAGGTCCGGGCAATTACACTGTCTCGCGTTCCTATCCCATCCAGACACGATCGGCCTGGCTGCCCGCGAGCAATGTGATCCGCACCACGATCCAGCCGGGGGCGACTTTCTCGGCTGCGGCGAACTCACTCTCGTCGTTCGTGCCGGGGTCGTCCTACCTGCAGGTCTCGTTCTCGCCCATTCCGATGGACGCGGCGGCCCTGTTCGACTCGCTCGACCAGTATCCGTACGGATGCACCGAGCAGATCACCAGCCGCGCTCTGCCGTTGCTCTATGCCTCGCAGATCGCCGCGCTGGCGGGACGCAAGACGCCGGGCGATCTCAAGAACCAGGTTCAGGAAGCGGTCAACACGCTGCTGAACCGTCAGGGCGCCGATGGCGCGTTTGGTCTGTGGCGTACAGGCGACGCGCTCTCCAGCCCGTGGCTTGGCGCCTATGCAACGGACTTCCTGTTCCGTGCGAAAGCGGCCGGCTATGTCGTGCCGGCTGCGGCGCTCGACAAGGCGTATGACTCTCTTGAAGAGTTCGCCGTACGGGAGTCGCGCTACTCATCTGGCTATGACTTCGAAGTCTATGAAAGCCGCTGGAACAACGACACCGCGAAAGCGATGATGGATCGTTCCGTGGCCTACGCGGCCTATGTTCTGGCCAAGGCCCGCCGCATGGACAAGGCGCGTCTCCGCTATCTCCACGACGACAAGCTTAAGGAGATCGCGAGCCCGCTCGCCCGTGCGCAGATTGGCGCCGCGCTCTACATGATCGGCGACAATGCCCGCGCGAAGTCTGCTTTCGAGCAGGCGGAGCAGGCGCTCGGCTACACCAACACCGGCGACTACTACCAGACGCCGCGCCGCGATCTCGCGGGTGTGCTGGCCGTGGCGCAGGAAGCCAAACAGACGACGCTGGTCACGCGCCTGTCGCAACGTGTTGCGCAGGATCTGCCTGAACCGGATCGCCTGACGACGCAGGAGAAAGCCTTCCTCCTGCTCGCAGCGAACGCGCTCTCGGGCGGCCAGACGGCGGTGAATGTCGCCGTGCAGGGCCAGGCCGACAGCAAGTCGGTCGGCGTCTTCCGCATGACCGAAGCGCAGGCGGCGAAGCCTCCCGTGTTCACCAACCGCGGCGCGGGTCAGCTCTGGGTGACAGCGATCTCGCGCGGCTCGCCCGCTACGGCGCCGGCCCCCGCCTTCGACGGCATGCTTGCCAACAAGCAACTGTGGAGCCCGTCTGGGCAGTCGATCGACGGAACCAGCTTCCGCCAGGGTGATCGTATCATCGTGGCTGTCACTGTTGCCTCGACCGAAATGCGCACCACACCGCTGGTTATCGCGGACCTGCTGCCCGCAGGCTTCGAGATCGAAACCGTGCTGCGTCCGGAAGATGCGGGCGCGAGCGGTCCGTACCGCTTCCTCGGCGAACTGGTGCAACCGGACATCGCAGAGGCGCGTGACGACAGGTTTGTCGCCTCGTTCAACCTCTACGACCAGAAGCGCATGACCGTCGCCTACATGGTTCGCGCCGTGACGCCTGGTACGTTCACGATGCCGGGCGTGGTGGCAGAACACATGTACAAGCCGGATACGTTCGCGCGGACGACCTCGCGGACGATCACGGTCTCGAAGCGATAGACGTATGTTGCGCCCCGTCTGCTGATCTTTGACCGCTCCTCCCAACGAAAGTCGGGATCCAGGGCGGGAGCTGAGGCAGATGGGGTTCGCGGCTGCGGCTGGAATTCAAGGCACGTTTCGGCGGCCTTACTGGGTCCCGACTTTCGTCGGGACGAGCGGATAGGGCATGATCGCCAACTGGCTTGATAAGCTGAAAGCGCTTCGCCCCCCGAAAGGGTGGCGTTTCCGCTTCTGGTGGCCGGCCGAATGGTGGCGGCGCGTAGCGCTTGTCATCCTGTATTGTCTTGCGCCGATCTACCTTGTCGATTTTGTCTTTCCGCCGCCGCTGGAGCGGGCAGGGCATGTCTCCGGCGTTGTTATGGACCGGCGCGGGGCCGTACTGCGCGTGTTTCCGGTCGATGACGGCAAATGGCGGATGCAGGCGCATCTCGACCAGATCGATCCGGACTTCATCGAGGCTCTGCTGAGTTACGAAGACAAACGATTCATGTCGCACGGCGGCGTGGACTTCGCGGCCATGGCGCGCGCGACGGGGTCTTTGGCCAGTGCAGGGCGGGTGGTGTCGGGTGGCTCGACAATCACGATGCAGACGGCGCGCCTGCTGGAACCGCGCCCCAGAAATGTCGGCTCGAAAATGATCGAGGCGTTTCGCGCCTGGCAGCTTGAGCGGCGTCTGAGCAAGGAGCAGATTCTCGAACTCTATCTCACGATGGCGCCTTATGGCGGCAACCTCGAAGGCGTCCGCGCGGCCTCTTGGGCGTATTTCGGGCGCGAGCCAGACAACCTGTCGCCTGACCAGATCGCCATGCTGATTGCACTACCACAATCGCCCGAGGCGCGCCGGCCGGACCTGAAGCCGAAGGCTGCGATCGTCGCGCGCGAGCGCGTGCTGATGCGTCTTGCGGACGAGGGCGTGTTCGCGCGCGACCTGGCAAAGGAGTCTGCGGAGTACCCAGCGCCCAAGCGTCGCGATTTCCCGACGCTGGCCTGGCACGCGTCCGAAGAGGCGCTGACACGGTCGAAATCTCCGGACAACATCCGAACGACACTCGACCTCAATCTGCAGAAGGAAGTCGAAGAGCTCGCAACGCGCTCGGCGGGGCCGGTGCGGGACGGGGTGCAGGTCGCGATCATGGTTGTCGACATCGCCACGCGCGAAGTGCGCGCTGTGGCGGGATCGTCCAACCGCGACACAGCGGGCGGCTGGATCGACCTCACCAACCGGCCGCGCTCGCCGGGCTCGACGCTGAAGCCATTCATCTATGGGCTGGCGTTCGACGATGGCGTCGCCTCGCCGGACACTCGCATTGCCGACGCGCCGCGGCGCTTCTCCAGCTACCGGCCGGATAACTTTGACCGCTCCTTCCGGGGCGACGTGACGGTGGCGCAGGCGCTGCAGCACTCGCTCAACATTCCCGCCGTCTCGGCGCTGGATGCCGTGGGCGCACAACGCTTCGCCGCGGCGCTGGCCTTCGCTGGTGCCGATCTCTCGATGCCTCTCTCCGGAGACGACGACGCCGGCCTGGCCATCGCCCTGGGCGGGGCAGGCCTCACCGTCCGCGAACTCGCCCTACTTTACGCAGCCCTCGGCGACAAAGGCCGCGCGTTGCCCCTTAACTGGCTGCAATCCGAGTCCAAGATCCCCCGAAAATCCAGCCAGATCATGTCCGCCCAATCCGCCCGCCAGATCATCGACATCCTCGCCTCCTCCCCCTCCCCCCCCGGCCGCATGCCCGCCCAGCTCACGCAGGACGCGCCCGTGATCGCCGCGAAGACGGGCACGTCCTATGGATTTCGGGATGCGTGGGGGGCGGGGGTGGGGGCGGGGGAGGCGGTGGTGGTGTGGATCGGGCGGGCGGATTCGGCGCCGCGCCCGGGGGTGACGGGGCGAGAGGCGGCGCTGCCGGTGCTGTTCGAGGTCTATGACCTGATCTCGCGGATCATGCCGAAGCGAAACGCCGGACCCAGCCTGCTCGAGGAAAATCCCGACGACCACCTGCCGCCATCGGCGCTGGCCCGGTTCGAGCGCGAAAATGTGCCGCCGCAAATCCTTTTCCCGCCCGACGGCGCCGAGGTCTGGAAGGATGGCGAGCATACGTCGTTCGTGCTCGTCGCCGAGGGGCGCGGCCACCTCGCCTGGTATGTCGACGGCAAACCGCTGGGCCGCAATGTGGCGGGCGACACGGTATGGCGACCAGGCGTGGCCGGGTTCTACACCGTCTCGGTGGTCGACGCGGGCGGACTGACGTCCAAGGCGCGGGTGCGGATCATGAGCCCGGACAATTGATCACGCCTAGCGCGTAAACTTCAGGATCTCGGGGTTCATCGCGATGGCTTCGCGGCCGCCAGCGATGAGCGCGTCGATCGTTTCCTTCGGAAGGCTGACGGCGGTTGCTGCCTTGCCCAGATCCGCGAACTTCTTGTCGGCAAGGTCGGCGAACGAGATCATGTCGAGCCGGAAATCGACGTCGCCACATTTCCAGTCTGGACCCGCGCCCAGCTCGCTCGCCTGCGCCGGAGTCAGCGCGCAGCGCCAGGTGATGATGTCGCGCTGCCAGCGGTCCAGCGTGCCGGCGAAGGCGTCGGCGGCGGCGCGCTTGGGGGCGTTAACGGCAATGCCGAGCGCCGCCTCGATCATCTGTGGCCCATCGGGACCGCCTTCCTTTTTCGCCCAGTCGCCTTCGGGATTGCGCTCCGCATTGATGATGATGAAGGCGAGCCGGCGGATTTTCACGGCGTCGCGTGCGGACAGCGGACCATAGGGCTGCTGGGTCGCCGCACGCAGCGTGACAAGGCTCGAGACGCCGAAATTGTCGGCGGCGCCGCCATCGGTCAGGTGAAGGTACTGCATCCTGCTGTCATCGCGATAGAAGCGGAAAGCGCGGGCCGTTTCACGGAGCAGCAGGGGCGAGGCACGGTTGAGTTCGGCGGCGCGCACCCACGGTTGCAGGGGCGTGGGGCAGTCCTTCGCGTAGCTCTTCACCACGACCGGGCGGAAGGCGATCGGGACGGACATGGACGCAGCAACGGCGTCTGCGACGCGCACGGCGCCAAGGTCGCTGCAGATCGCATCGAACCATGGCGCGGCGAATGCGAAGGGCGTTCCCGTGTAGAGATCGGCCGCGTTGATGATGATGCGCGGCCGGTTCGGCATGTCGCGCATGCGCGCGCCCTTGAAGACTTCGTCGTCGAGCCAGTTGGCGAGCTTGTCCGGACCGTTGAGGCCGCCCTGCAGCAGGCGCTGCCAGTTGTCCGGCATTATCCAGTTGGTGTTGAGCCGGGCCTGCCAGTCCTTGTCGAGTACGGCCGCGCGCATGTCATCGAGACCGGCCGCGCCGTGCTGGC
>CALRWU020000252.1:0-5488 GCA_943371945.1 Azorhizobium sp. AG788 | reverse complement strand
GCTTGGGCAGGCCTTCCTCGATGGCTTTGGCCATGCCGCCCATCGCTTCGACTTCCTGGATGTGGCCCCACGCCTTGCGGGCGAGATCGTAGGTGAGGCGTTCGACGTAGTAGGAACCGCCCCACATATCGATGGTGCGGCAGGCGCCGGCTTCCTGCTGCAGGAAGATTTGCGTGTTGCGCGAGATGCGGGCGGAGAAGTCCGTCGGAAGCGCTAGCGCTTCGTCGAAGGAGTTGGTGTGGAGGGACTGCGTCTGGCCGCCGGCGGCCGCCATGGCTTCGAAGCAGGTACGGATGGCGTTGTTGTAGACGTCCTGCGCAGTGAGCGACCAGCCGGAGGTCTGGCTATGCGTGCGGAGAGAGAGCGACTTGTCGCTCTTGGGGTCGAACTGCTTGACCAGCTTCGCCCAGAGCAGGCGGGCGGCGCGCATCTTCGCGACTTCCATGAAGTAGTTCATGCCGATCGCCCAGAAGAAGCTGAGGCGTGGCGCGAACTTGTCGACATCCATGCCCGCTGCGATACCAGCGCGGATGTATTCGACGCCGTCTGCGAGCGTGTAAGCGAGTTCGAGGTCGGCGGTCGCGCCTGCTTCCTGCATGTGATAGCCGGAGATCGAGATCGAGTTGTACTTCGGCATCTTCTGCGACGTGTAGGCGAAGATGTCGGAGATGATCCGCATCGAGGGGCGGGGCGGATAGATGTAGGTGTTCCGCACCATGAACTCTTTCAGGATGTCGTTCTGGATCGTGCCCGAGAGCTTGTCGGGCGAGACGCCCTGTTCTTCGGCGGCGACGATGTAGAGCGACAGGATCGGCAGGACGGCGCCGTTCATGGTCATCGACACGGACATCTGGTCGAGCGGGATGCCGGCGAAGAGCGTGCGCATGTCGTAGATCGAGTCGATGGCGACGCCCGCCATGCCGACATCGCCTGTCACGCGGGGGTGGTCGCTGTCGTAGCCACGGTGGGTGGCGAGATCGAAGGCGACGGAGAGGCCTTTCTGGCCGGCGGCGAGGTTGCGACGGTAGAAGGCGTTGGAATCCTCTGCGGTGGAGAAGCCGGCGTACTGTCGGATCGTCCACGGCTGGTTGGTGTACATGGTCGGGTAGGGGCCGCGACCGAATGGCGCGATGCCCGGGAAATCGTCGAGGAAGTCCAGCCCGGCCGTATCGGCGGCAGTATGGAGTTGCTTGACCGGGATGCCCTCTGGCGTTTCCCACATCACATTGGCGCTATCGCCCGCGAGCTTCGCCCAGGCAGCAAGATCGGCCTTTTCGGCGGGATTGCCGAGCGGCAGCTGGGTGAAATCGGGGAAGGAAGTGGCCATAAACGGCGCTCCAGGCACGGACTCGAAAGGTGTTTTCTAGCACTTCGCACCCTGCGCGTGAAAGCCTTTGCAGGTGCGAAGAAAGACTGCGCGGGTGCGAAGGATTGGTCATCTGCCGTTCAGGCGGCGTGGGCTAATCCGTTGCCAATGACGTGATCGGGGCGACGGGCCTCCGGTAAGCTGCCGTTCAACCTTGCATTCACGCCAAGGTTGGCGCGATCAGGGGAATGAAACGCCCGTCAGGGCTGTGGAGATTTGGACGCATGAACCTCAAGATATTTCTCGCTGCTACGATGATGGCGGCCGTTGTTGCCGGTCCGGCGCTGGCCCAGCCGACGCCTATGACGCCGGAACAGCGCGAAGCGCGCTTCACCGCGGGCGACACAAACAAGGACGGCAAGCTGGACAAGGCGGAGTGGATCGCGTCGATCCCTGAACAGATGAAGGCGAATGCGAGCGCTGACCAGCTGGAGCAGATGTGGTCGAGCCGCGTCGACGCCGATGGCGACGGGTTCATCACGAAGGATCAGTTCCTCGCACTGCGCATGGGCGGTGGGCAGCAGCAACACTAGGCTGCCGACGGGACGAGATCAGGACGGCCGGCGATGATCTCGCCGGCCGTTTTGTTGTTGCGGTCAGGCGGAAGCCACGAACCTGAAGACGGCGTTTGTTGCCTGGGCGCGGGCGGCGCTGTCCCCGAAATCGAGGCCAGGGTATTCGGCGAGAAGCTTGAGACGCTTGCGGGGCAGGTACGCACGGAGGGGGTCGCCGATAAGGATGTCGATGCTGGCTGCGAGGCAGTTGTCCAGGAAGCGCGTGACGCGGTCGGCCAGATCGGCCGCGTAGAACAGGTCGGCGACGAGTATGGTCCCAACGTCGGGCGTTGGTCCGGTCGTGAGATCGCCGAGGTGGGTAGCAAGGGTCACGTTGTTGGCGTCGGCGTTGAGCGCGATTGCAGCCATTGCGTAGGGGTCTATGTCGGCGGCCGTAACTCGTGTGGCGCCTGATTTCGCGGCCGCGATTGCAACGAGGCCAGAGCCGGAACCGAGGTCGAGCACTCTGCGATTTGCGACGCATTCAGGATTGTCGAGGACGTAGCGGGCGAGGGCGAGGCCGCCGCCCCAGTGATAGGCCCAGTAGGGCGTTGCGAAGTCCGGTTCTGAGTCGGCGAGACGTGAGAGACCGCTGGCGGGTCCGGCCTTGTGCAAGCGGATCTCCGGTACGCCCGGCACGAGAGCTAGCGGAAGGTTCGACCGGATGAAGTCGCGCGCGCGGGAGGTCGGGAGGGCGATGGCAGCGGCTCCAAGACAGGTGGTGACCTCTTTGCCTTGGTCATCTAAGTTCGGCAATGTCATGACGCCGGAGAGGCGCACAGGGAGCCAGGTATGAGCGACGTCAACAGCATGAAGGGCAAGCGCGCCATCGTTACGGGCGGCGGCACCGGCCTTGGCGCGGCGACAGCGGTCGGACTCGCACGTCGGGGTGTGAACCTGTGCATCAACTACAATTCGAGCGCGGATGCAGCGAACGACGTCGTGGCGCAGTGCAAGGCGCTGGGCGTCGAGGCGTTCGCGGTGAAGGCAAACGTGGCGGAGGATTCGGATTGCCGGGCGCTGGTGGCGGCTGCGGTTGAAAAGCTGGGCGGACTGGACGTGCTGGTCAACAATGCCGGCATTACCAAGTTCGCGAAGCACACAGACCTCGATGCGTTGAGCTCGGACGACTTCCTGAACCTCTACAAGGTGAACGTGGTGGCCGTGTACCAGATGACACGCGCGGCGCAGCCGCATCTCGCCGCGGGCGGCAAGGGATCGGTCGTGAACGTGTCGTCGATCGCGGGCGTGACGGGGATCGGCTCATCAATCGCTTATGCGTCGACCAAGGGCGCACTCAACACGATGACGCTGAGCCTTGCGCGGGCGCTAGCGCCGAATATCCGGGTGAATGCGGTGTGCCCCGGCTATATCGGGTCGGGCTGGTTCACGAAGTATCAGGGCGATGATGTCGAGGCGCAGACCGCCGAAAATGTCGCGAAGTCAGTGCCCCTGCGTGTGGCGTCGATGCCGGAAGATATCGCGGAGTCGATCCTGTTCTTTGCGGGCCCGGAAAGCCGGCATGTGACGGGCGAGTTCATGATCATCGATGCCGGCATGCATCTTGGCTATGCGCCGCTGCGGGCCAAGTAGTTTGAAGAATCAGGAGGACGAGATGGCCAGCCTTACAAGTCGCCGCAGCTTCCTCCTGAATGCCTCCGCGATGATGACGCTGGCGGCGTGCAGTTCTTCGGGGAAGCCGTCAAAACCATCGCCGTCATTGCCATCGCCACCGCCCGTCACACAGGCGTCCAGCAAGTTTCCGATGATCGCTGATACGGCGGCGCGGCTCGACGCGACAAAGGCGCGGGCGCTGAAGGCACAAGGCGTACGGACGGTCTTCCGCTACTCCTCGCATCTGCCGCCGAGCATTCCGGGGAAAGACCTGCAGCCAGAAGAGGCGCGGATCATCCTTGGCGAAGGGCTGAGCATCGGCAGCGTGTTCCAGCATTACAACAACTGCTTCCGCACGTTCGAGAATGCATGGGGCAAGGAGGATGCCGAGCAGGCCCTGCGCATGGCCGAAGCTGCGGGGCAGCCGGAAGGGTCGGCGATCTATTTCGGGGTCGATGCGGACTGGCCGTATGCGGCGATGCGCGACCCGGTGTTAAAATACTTCGAGGACGTGAAGCGCGTTTTCGAAACAGCGAACATTGCGGTCGGCGTCTATTCAAACGGCTGCCTGTGCAATGCGGTGCGCGAGAAGGGGCTGGCGGAGTACTTCTGGTTGTCGGGATCGACCGGGCATTCGGGCACGCAGGCCTTCTACAATACCGGCCAGTGGACGCTGTTCCAGAACGCGCTGGACATCAAACCGGCGGACCTCGGCTTTGGCATCGACACTAACATCGCGAACCCGGCAACGCAGGGTTACTTCGGTCAGTGGACGGATAAGGGCGCGCGGATCGCGCAGCACCCGGCAGGTGACGTGCAGGCGACGATTCTGTCGCGCGGTTTCCTGCGAGCGACTACAGACATCAAGGCAACGGCCGACGCAGCCTCGGCCACTTTGCTGGCGATCAAGAAGGACCAGAATGTGCGGCGGCTCGAGACGGCCGGCGACTGGGTGCGGGTGGGCACACAGGAAGGCGGCGCCAAGGGGGCCGTTGCAGCGACGACAGGCTGGGTTCCCGCGAGCGCACTCGCGCCGATGGATCGCTTTCCCGACAACACATCGAACTATGGACTGTGTGGCGCGCCGACGGCGGTGAGCGACACGTTCAAGTATCAGAATTGCGACCGGGCGACGTCTCGACTGCGTTAGCAGCCCGCATCACCCCACAAGTCCCAGCTCCGCATGAGCCTTTTCGAGGCTTGCGAGCACGTCCACGCCGATGTGGATGAACTCATCCACGCCGGATTCGCGGAGCGCGGCTTCCAGCTCGCCTGGCTTACCCGCGAGATAGACCCTCGCAATACCGGCGCGTTTGAGAGCGCGGGCGGCGTCGACGGCTTCGGCAGCGTAGCGTTTATCGGATCCGCAGAGGCAGGCGATCTGGCAGCCTGACTCAGTGGCGGCGCGTTCGAGCGCGGCCAGTTCGCCGGTCCCCGTTGCAGCGTCAATGCCGCCGGCAGCAAAGAAGTTCTGCGCGAATTGGACGCGGGCAGCATGTTCGGCGAGCGGGCCAAGGGCAGCGAGGAAGATGCGCGGCGCGCGACCACTTACGGTGCGCTGGTCTGCGAGGTCGCGGAGGCGTTCGAAGGGCTCGGACAGGCGGATCGGCCAGAAGGGTTCGGCTTCGGCGCCACCGTCATCCGTGGTGCGCGAGAGATCCGCGAGCGTGGCCTTGTCGTGCGCCGCGGCCTTGAGCGCGGCCCACGAACGGTCGGACGGGGCGCGGCCTGAGGCTTCGGCGGCGCGACGAACGATGGCCGGCAGGTTGACGGTTTCAACGCTCGGCACTTCCTCGACCAGAAGCGGGAAGTCGGTGACGCCGGTGATCGGCTCCTTGCGGCTGGCAGCGGCCTTCATGCGGGCAGTGCGCGCTTCCGCGACGCCTTTCTGAAATCCGCCGGTTTGGAGCGCCTTGGTGAGGCCGCCTTCGCGTTCGATCTGCTGAAACAAGTC
>CALRWU020000251.1:0-5492 GCA_943371945.1 Azorhizobium sp. AG788 | reverse complement strand
GCGCCTTCGGCGCCGTCGCTCACCCCCTCCGTCAGTCGCTGCGCGACTGCCACCTCCCCCGGCTTTGCCGAGGGAGGCAAGAAGGTGGTTACTTCAGCGCCCCGTGAACTTCGCCGGGCGCTTCTCGACGAAGTGCGCAACGCCTTCCTTGAAGTCTTCCGACTTGAACGAGGCGGGCATGTCGGCGTTGGCGCTGTCGATGGCGTCGC
This sequence comes from Azorhizobium sp. AG788, assembly GCA_943371945.1. Taxonomy (GTDB): domain Bacteria; phylum Pseudomonadota; class Alphaproteobacteria; order Caulobacterales; family Hyphomonadaceae; genus UBA7672. Next base: position 5,283 of record CALRWU020000251.1, on the reverse strand, counting down.
CCAGCGACTGGAACTGCGCATTCCAGATCTCGCGCTTCATCTCCTTCAGAGAGCGCGGCGAGACGTTGGTCGCAAGGTCCTGCGCATAGGCGGCGACTTCGCGCGCAAAGTCGGCGGCGGGGATGACGCGGTTGACGAGGCGCAGCTGTAGCGCCTCTGCCGCTGTGAACACGCGCGAGGAATAGAGCAGGTCGGCGGCGGCGGCGAAGCCGATGAGGCGCGGCAATAGCCACGAGATGCCGTGTTCAGCCACAAGGCCTCTCTTGGAGAAGGACGTTGTGAATTTTGCCGAGTCCGAGGCGAGGCGAATGTCGCAGTAGAGGGACATGATCAGGCCGAGGCCGGCGGCGCTGCCATTGATGGCGCCGATGATCGGCTTGGGCACGGCGGGAAACCAGGAATACTGTTTCTGGAAGTTGGGGTTGGCCGAGGCGTCCCACGGTTCTGCGGCCGAGGTGTTGCGGCCGGAGGACTGGATGCCCTGGAGCATGTTCATGTCGGCGCCGGCGCAGAAGCCCTTGCCAGCCCCGGTGAGCACGATGACGCGGACGCTGTCATCGTTGGTCGCTTCGCGCATGGCGGCGCGCACGTCGCGCTCCATCTCGCCGCGCCAGGCATTGAGCTTGTCGGGTCGGTTGAGCGTGACCCAGGCGACGCCGTTTTCGGCGCTGTAGAGGATGTCTTCATAGGCCATGTATCGCTCCCGTATTTTTGGGGCAGGGTACGCCGGTGAGAGCGGGGAGCAAGTCGTATCCGCGTGCCTCGCACGCAGCCCCTTCCGTCACGCTGCGCGTGCCGCCTTCCCCACCTTCGGTGGGGCAGGACCCCAAACTGCGAAGAATGAGGGGAATGTGGCGGCGAAGCCGACGGAAGGAGCTGGCTGCGCAGCGGCCGGATGTTACCGCCTCTCCCGCCCCATCCCGTCAGTCACCCAGGCGAGGATCGTCTCCGCGACGCCCTGCTCGTTGGTGTATACATCCTCGTTCCACACACGCAGGATTGCCCAGCCTTCGCTTTCGAGAAACGCCGTACGACGCGCGTCGCGCTCGCGTTCATGCTCGCGCCAGTGCGTCTCGCCATCGACCTCTACAATCAGGCGCGACGAAACGCACGCAAAGTCCGCAATGAATGGTCCAACGGGATGCTGTTTGCGGAAATGGAAGCCGGACAATCGCCCGCGCTGCAACCGCGTCCAGAGAATGGTCTCCGCCCGCGTCATCGGCCAGCGCATCTTCTTCGCGCGCTCTCGGGTTTTTCGATGTGCCCGCATTCATGCCCCCAACGACACTTTGCCGATGCTATGCGTCGCGTGGGCCGTGATCAACACCAACAACCGACCGCTACGCGGCTAGCCCCTTCCGTTTGGCGACGAAGACCTCGCGATGCACCTTCCCCACTTCGTGGGGCAGGACTCCCCCTCAATCTTCGCGGTTCGTGGTCCTGCCCCACCAAAGGTGGGGAAGGTGGCGGCGAAGCCGACGGAAGGGGCTGCTTGCGAAGCAAGCGGATGTTTCTCGCGTGCAGGATTTGTTGGAAAGCGCTGTGCAGATTCGGCCAGGTAAGTTTTTGCAGTCTCGAACCCGTTCAATGCGTTGCGCGGAAAAATCGGCGGACTGGGACGACGCAAATCGGCCGGGGAGTTTGCGAGGGTAGGATGTGAGGTCTGGCGCGCATTGTGTGCGTCGATGGAGACCTTGATGAACGAACGACCTACCGGCGCAGACGACAAGACGAAGCGCTCTAGCGCGATCGAATCCAGGCAGCAGATTCTCGCGGAAGCTTCCGCCATGGCGGGCGACGACACGCGCTGGCACCGCCGACGCAAATACGAATTCGTGTGCTGGGACGAGATGCGGCTGCACTTCGCGCGTGGATTCATGCTTGAGGAAATTGCGCGCAAGTTCGGCGTGTCCGTGCGCGCCGTGCAGGAGCGCAAGACCAACGAAAAATGGCTCACGACCATGTCCGCGCCAGAGCGCGAGGCGCTGTCGCGCGTCATATCCGCCGCCAGGGATATCCGGCGTGGATTTGTCGGAGATGGCCCCGTCCGTGTGAGGGCGCGTCGGCAACCCGCGTCGGCGCGCGCCTTCTCCGTCTCGCCGGCAGTCAGCGCCACGCCTTTGCCTGCGCCGGTTGCTGAAACGCCCATGACGCCGTGGAGCGACATCGCGCACGAGGCGCAGCTGGCGCCGGAGGGGGCGTGGCGGACGTGGTTGTTGATGGGCGGTCGGGGCGCGGGGAAGACGCGGGCGGGGGCGGAGTGGGTGCGCGGTCTGGTCGAGAGCGGGATTGCCAAGCGGATCGCACTGGTGGGGCCGTCGCTGCATGATGTGCGGGAGGTGATGATCGCGGGGCCGAGTGGGCTGTGTGCGATTGGCGATCCGGCTGTGCGGCCGACATACGAAGTGACGCGGCGAAGGCTGGTGTGGCCGCCGGTCGGCAACTGCAAGGATGCGGTCGCCTATGCATTTTCGGCGGAGGATCCGGATTCCCTGCGCGGCCCGCAATTCGATCTGGCGTGGTGCGACGAGATCGGCGCGTGGGCGAACGATCTCAAGACGTGGAACACGCTGGCGTTCGGCATGCGGCTGGGGCCTGCGCCGCGTATTGTGGCGACGACAACGCCGCGACCGCGCGCTCTGGTCAAGATGCTGGCCGAGAAGGCTGAGCGGAATCGCGGCGGCGTGGTGATCACGCGGGCGGCGACGCGGGCGAATGCGGCGAACCTGTCGCCGGAGTTCGTCGCGGGGCTGGAAGAGGATTATGCGGGCACGGAACTGGGGCGGCAGGAACTCGACGGCGAGCTGATCGAGGATCTGGAAGGCGCCCTGTGGTCGCGTACGACGATCGAGGGCGCGCGGGCAGGCGTGGAAGAGGCGGATGGGCTGGAGCGCGTGGTGGTGGCGGTTGATCCGCCTGTGAGCGCGACGGGTAAGTCTGATGCGTGCGGGATCATCGTGGCGGGCGTGAAGGCTGGCGTGGTGTATGTCCTGGCCGACGCGACCGTGCGCTGGCTGAAGCCGGCGGAGTGGGCGGCGCGTGTGATGCTTGCGGCGCAGGGCTGGGGCGCGGGCACGGTGGTGGCGGAGAGCAATCAGGGCGGCGAGATGGTGCGCGATGTGCTGGAACGCGCGGGCATGGAACTCGGGCGTGGCAAGCTGCGCGTGAAGTTGCAGCATGCGCATCTGTCGAAACACGAGCGGGCGCAGCCTGTCTCCGTGCTCTATACGACGGGGCGCGTGCGGCATGTGCGCGTGCTGAAGGAACTCGAGGACGAGATGTGTTCCTTCGGCGTGGTGGGCGATGACGGACGACGCGCGCGCTCGCCAGATCGGGTCGATGCGCTGGTGTGGGCGGTGGACGCGTTGATGCGGAAACAGCCGCGGCCGAAGGCGGAAATGTTCTAATCTGGCGCCTGCGACATCAGTGCATGAGGCCCGTGGTGCAAGGGGCTTCTGCGTGTTGCGACGGGTTCCATCCGATCATTACTGAAAGCCCATTTGCGATGAGGCCGATGGATCGCCAAGTGCGCAAAGCCGGTTGAGCCCCCACGGCTTCCGGTGGGAAGGGCGTTCTGCGAAAGCGGAGCGCCCTTTTTCCGTTGTGCTTTCGGCTAAGCGTGTTCTCGCGCTCGGCGTGACGAAGTCAGGGCGTGAACATGGTGTGGGTGTCGGGACCGAAGATCGGCGCGGCGTTCCGCACAAAGTCCACGAGGACTTCGATCAGGTGATACGTCGCGACCACGGCGTTGCCGAGAATCCAGCCCGTGAAGCTGAAGCTGATCAGCAACAAAGCAAGGCCGGCGAGCTTCCAGAGCGGCGCGGCTGTCATTTGGAACTGTTGGCTCATAATCGCGGGTCCAGGCGATACTGACGTGAAACTGTCGTAGATTAGGGAGGCGATTTCTTGCGTCTGCAAGCTTGCTAACGAGCTTGCGAGGCCTTTTTTGCTTGGAAAATGCGGGTCGGCGGAAGAGACGTCAGACTGGGATCAGGTTTCTCACGCGGTTGGTGTGAGTATGACCACATCGCTTTTTGTGCTGCGTCTGCGGTCGCGCGCCAGCGCGCTTTCCGGGGCAACGATTTGCACGCGGCGACGTTGATGGCGGGAGCGCCCGACCGAGCACGATCACTGACAAGGTCTGGCGATCGACCGGGCTCGGGTCTTAGCGAGGCCAGGAGCCAGACCGATGCTGAGAGGTCTCGCCCTGTGGGCGCTGGGAATCCCGCTGTCGATCATCCTGCTGCTTTAGCTGTTCCATGTCGTCTAGACATCAGCGTCTAGAGCGCAGTCAGTCTCGCTGGGAACACCGAAGCCCGCTCCAGCGCTCTAGATTCCTTGTTAAGAGTCGGATTCACGCCTTCGCTGGACCGCAGATGGCGATTCCATCTCAGGCGATCCGGCTCTAGCGACGGGTGCGCAAACGAAGCAGGTAGAGCGCGGCGGCGGCGATGGCTTCGGCCAGCATGACGCCGAGCGCCACGGCGAGCTGGTAGGGCTCGATCCCCGATACGAAGAAGAATGGCGAGAAGGCGTAGACGCCAACGAGCGGCGCCACGATGACAAGCACGAACAGCGCCAGCAAAACTGCGACGCGCATACCCTTCGCGATTTCAACCGGATCCGACATTCTGGCTCCCTAGCCCCTTAGTCCTTGCTGATCCAGCCTGCAGACGTCAGCAGGGTGGAGAAGCCCCAGGTGGACAGGAAGCACGCCGCCACCGAGATGAAAAAAGCGGGCCAGAAGTCGATGCCCAGTTTCTGAAGGCCGAGCAGGCCGACGAAGAACAACAGGCCGGGCCAGAACAGCAGGAAGGTCTTCAGGGCGAACGCGTTGGCGATATTCGTGCCGCCCTTCTGCGAATCCATTGCGATGAAGGCGACTGTCAGCATGGTCGCCAGCGGGAGGGCGACAAGGGCCGCCGCCATCCAGGTCGAGCGCTTGGCGATCTCGGACAGGGCGATGATGAAAGCGGCGGTCGCGACGCCTTTGCCCAGCGTACCCAGGAAGGCGGCGGATGTGACCGTCTTGATGAAACCTTCGAACACGCGACCCTCCTGCCCCCGGGCGGGACAGTGACCGTGCGGAGGGGGCGAGGTCAACACCGGGACGGGCGTGCAACGATCTCCCGTATGGCGCGTTTGGGTGGTTGGAGGCGCGTTGCGCCGGGACGCCTTTGCTTGGGACAATGGGAGACTTTGCCATGATGAAGACGATTGCATTCGCGTGCGCGCTGGTTGGTGTGACCGGCCTGGCAGCCTGCGAGAAGGCGGGCGAGGGCG
>CALRWU020000250.1:0-5561 GCA_943371945.1 Azorhizobium sp. AG788 | reverse complement strand
TTGAACAGGATGATCGATCGCGCGAGATCGTCCGCGCGTCCGTCCGATGTCTCACGTCCTTGCAGCGCGCCCGTGATGATCTCGTTGCGCGCCTCGTCGAGCTCGGCCTGCGTCACCAGTCCGTCGCGCATCTTGTTGATCTCGCCCTGCAGGGCCGCAACGCCTTGCTCGGCCGTCTTGCCTTCGGACAGGATCGAGTAGAGCGCATAGACGCCCGGTTGCGCATTGATCTCGAAATTTGAGCCAACGTCGGAGGCGATCTGCTGGTCATAGACGAGCGACTGGTACAGCCGCGAGGATTGTCCGCTGGTGAGGATCGCATCCATCAGGATCAGGGCAGGGTTGTCGGGGCTCGCCGCATCCGGCGTCGGCCACGAGACCACCACCGCGGGAAGCGGCGTGTTCGGCTCATAGACGGTATAGCTCTTTGCTTCCTTGCGCTCGGGCTCAACTGCCGTCACGCGCGGGATCGGACGCGCCGGCGTCTTGATGTCGGCAAAGTATTTCTCGACATAGGCATCCAGCTGCTTCTGATCGAAATTGCCCGACACAACCATGACTGCATTGTCAGGCCGATAGTACGCCGCATGGAAGGCGCGCACATCGCCGACCGTCGCCGCATCGAGATCCTCGATTGAGCCGATACCCGGCCGTCCGTAAGGGTGAACCGAATACGACGCCTGCGGCATGTAGAGCGAGAACAGCTTGCCATAAGGGCGGCTCAGCACGGACTGGCGCAGCTCCTCCTTCACCACTTCGCGTTCGCTCGCAAAGTTGGCGTCATCGATCACCAGCGAGCCCATGCGCTCAGCCTCGCCCCACAGCACGCGCTCGAGGTGATTGGCCGGCACGGTCTCGTAGTAGTTCGTGAAATCATTCCAGGTCGAAGCGTTGTTGAACCCGCCCGCATCTTCCGTCAGCCGGTCGAATCCTTCCGGCGGCAGGTTGGTGGTCGACTTGAACATCAGGTGTTCGAACAGGTGCGCAAAGCCCGAACGTCCCTTGGGATCATCCTTCGATCCAACGTCGTACCAGAGCGCCACTGACACGCTCGCCGTGTCCTTGTCCGGCATCGCGTAGATGCGCAGTCCGTTCGCCAGCTTCTTGCACGTGAAGTCCAGCGGCTTGATGGACAGACCGCCGCCCGCCGCCGCGTTCGACTTGAACGGCGTCTCGTTGGGTCCACATGACGAGAGCACCGGCTGTGGCGCAGGCGGCGTCGGCGCCGGCGTCGCGATAACGGGCGGGGTCGCGATCTTGCTTCCGCTATCCGCAGGCGGCGCTGTCGTGCAGCTGGCCAGCGCAGTGCTGGCCATGAGAACGGCGAGGGCGGGGAAACGCGGGAGTCGGATCATCGATCAGGCCTCTGGCTGTTGAGGGATCCCACCCCTTACCAAGCCAGATTTCGCATTGCGAGCGAATTTATCGATAATCGAGAAACGATCCGGTTTCTCGGTTGAGCACTTTTAGGCATCAGCCAGTCGCCTTCATCTGTTTCGCAGAGGGACAACTGCCTGATCGCTCGGTGTTCTGTAATCAATGCAATGTTGGGTCGGCTAGGAGTTTGGTCAGAATTTCCATCGCAACCGCTTGCGCCCTGTCACCGGCTTTTTGGTCAGAGTCTACCAGAGAAGAAATCAAGGCATTCTCTTGCTTCATGATCAACGCATCCCCCTCTTGGGAGATCGACTTGGCCAAATCTGAACCCATGGGAAGGTTCGCGTTGATTCGGATCTGGGAAAAATCCGCTTCCGAGAGTTTTGTCATCGCCTCCGCCAACGCTTCCATCTCGTCAGCGGCATCAGTCAGCGCGATTTTTCGCTGCTCCGCTTTCAACGGTTCCATGCGACTCGCCAGCATAGTCGAGAAAGCGATGCATTGCTTCGCATCGACGCCCGTCTCTTGATCGCAGTCGATGTCGCCAAGGACGCCGCCCTCGGAAAGCGAGGCAATGGCGAGATCGACATGCGTTTCTGTTTGCTGTCGAACTAACGAGCGCGCTTCGGTCAGCCGAAGATTTTCGGCTGGCACGGTCGCGCACGCACCAAGCAGCATTAGTAGTCCACCGATGATGATTTTCCGCATCTATCCCCCCTCAACCCTCCGGGCTCAGAAAATCGAATACCCGCCGTCCACCACGAACGAATCTCCCGAGTGGTAGCTTGAGGCATCCGAGGTCAGGTAGACCGCGACACCGCCGAAATCCTTGGGCTCGCCCCAGCGCCGCATTGGCACGCGCGGGATTACCTTGTCGGCAAAAGCCGGATTGTCCTGTGCGCCCTGGGTCATGTCTGTCGCGATCCAGCCCGGCAGGATCGAGTTCGCCCGCACGCCATACCGCGCATGCTCGACCGCGATCGATTTCATCATCGAGATCACCGCGCCCTTGGTCGCCGCATACGCCTCGTTGCGTGCCGCGCCCTCGATAGCCGCCAGCGAAGCGATGCCGACCAGCGACCCGCCCGGATCGCCAGCCTTGGCCCGCTCGACCATGTGTTTTGCGGCCTCACGTAGCGTGAAGAACACGCCATCAAGGTTCACCGAAAGGACGCGGCGATAGACGTCGGTCGGGAACTCCGAGAATGATTTTGCGCCGCCGCCGATGCCCGCATTTGCAAACACCGAATCGATCCGGCCGAAATGTTTCGCCACATCAACCATGGCGTCGGCCACCTGCGTCTCGTCCGCGACGTTGACCGTCCAGGCCCGGGTGGCGCCGCCCAGCTTTTTCACAGCCTCGGCATTGTTTTTTTCGCTGGATCCCCAGATCGCCACCGATGCGCCAGCCTGGGACAGCGCCTCCGCAAAACCCAGCCCGATGCCCCTGTTTCCGCCTGTCACCAGCGCGACTTTTCCGGTGAGGTTGAACGGGGCGTAGGCCATCACATTTCTCCTTGATCTTAAGGCTTGTTGGACGCTTCCGGTGCATATCCGTCAAGCCGCCGTCAGCGAACTGTTATCGGGCCTTGTGCTAGGCTGCCTTAACGTGAAGAGGGAGGCAGGGAAGGGTTGAACGGATGAGAATTGCGGCGCTCCTCGCGACTATGGCAGGCCTCTGGATGTCCGCGCCCGCAAGTGCGCAGGACGCCGGCTCGTCGCCGCAACCCGCGCCGATTGCAGCGCCTGCCGATGATGCTGCGACGGCAACGCCGGCGGCTGAGCCGACGCTCCCGATAGACCGCCCCGCTGACGACATACTCGTCACCTCCATCGCAAGCCCGGACGTTCCTCCGGCGACCGATGCGCCAGCGACAGCCGCCGTCACCGAGCCATTGGTCAGCGTTCAAGAACCCGCGCCTGTCATTGATCCGGCGGCCGTGGTCGTTGACGCGCCAACCTCCGCGCCGGTCGTGGCGGATGCAGTCATCCCTCCGCCTGCGCCTGAAGCTGCGACGGCGGCGCCCGCAGTCGCTGAGGCCCCAGCTGCAGCGCTGGCAGTTCCCGCGACCGATCCTGCCGCGCCGCCTGTTCCTGCAGTAACTCTGGCGATGTCGCTCCAGCACGAACAACTACCGGGCATGTGCGTGTCGCTGAGCGGACGTGGAGGCGAGAGTGAAAGCCGCCCCTGCGATGGCTCCGCCATTCAGACCTTTGTGCTTCCCGCAGGCGCCCCGGGTCCGATCCGGAATGGCGATCTCTGCCTCGCACCGCAGGGCAAGGGCTCGTACCCGCAGCTGTCCGCAGTTACGTGCAACGGCGCGCTCGAACAGACATGGACCGTCACGCCCGAAGGCGAAATCCGCAGCGCCGCTGGCCGTTGCCTGTCCCTGCTCGGAAACTCGAGCCGTAGCGGCGAACGGGTCTACGCTGGCGTATGTCCTGCCGGGCTTCCCGCTCACCGCTGGCGCGCGGTCGCAAACGACCCCGCCTATCTGCATCCGATCACGGGCATGCTCGAAGCAGTGTCGCGTACCGGCAAGTGCCTCGGCACGGATGGCTCACTTGGCCTCGTCGCGTGCGATGCCCGGCTTGGCCGCGTCTTCTCGTTCGACTCCAGCGCGCCCAGCCAGTTCCGCATGATGAGCAGCTGCCTCGCCAGCGGCTATGCCTTCAACTCGCTGGCGCTCGGCCAATGCTGGAACATGCCCGCGCAGAAATGGTCGCTGACGGCCTCCGCCAACCTCGTCAATCTCGAAGGCAAGTGCATCGTCGTGACGATCGAGGAAGGCCGGGACGTGCTGCGAATGGGCGCATGCTTGCCGGTTCCCGAACAGCAATGGACGCTCAAGGAAATCGCCCCCTGATCGCCACTTATAGGCGCGCCGAAAGGGTAGTGGATGATCGGACGCCTGATATTGCTTGTCGCGCTGGCCCTCCCAGCCTGTGGCCTCGCGGAAGCGCAGTCGCCGCCCAGGACTCAACGTCCGCCGGCCATGAAGGCGCAGGAACTCAAGTCGGCGCTATTCGGTATCCGCATGGAAGGCGTCGCGGATGGAACCGATTTCCGTTGGCGCGAATGCATCGATCCGAGGGGCGAAACGCTTTACGAGACGGGGCAAGGCGACATGCGCGGCCGGCTCACCATCACGCCCAAAGGCAAGGCCTGCTTTGCCTACGAAGACGACAATTACGCCGGCCTCAGCTGTTTCGTGATGCGCCGCACGTCCAAGGGGTTCCGTTTCGAAGGCGACTTCGGCGCCAACTTCACCACAACCAAGGTTGAGACCGGCGTGCGAACCTGCGAAAAGCAGGACCTTATCGGCTAGGACATTCGCCATGGCGGACGATCTCGGAGACCGCATCTCCACCTTCATCGCACGGCTCACCGACGCGTTGGGCCCTAAAGGCGTCTCCACCGACGCTCATGAAATAGCGCCCCATATCCAGGACTGGCGCGGCCGCTGGCATGGCTCGACGCCCGTGCTGGTGAAGCCGTCTTCGACCGAGGAAGTCGCGAAGGCGATGACGCTGTGCGCTGAGTATGGTTTTGCGGTGAACCCGCAGGGCGGCAATTCCGGCATGGTCAACGGCTCGGTGCCTGATGGCGAGGTCCTGATCTCGCTGAAGCGCATGAACCGCGTGCGCGAAGTCGACGTGCTCAACGACGCGATGACGCTGGAGGCTGGCGTCGTGCTGACGCGCGCGCAGGAAATCGCAGACGAGAACGGCCGGCTATTCCCGCTGTCGCTCGGCGCGCAGGGCGTCGCGATGATCGGCGGCCTGATCTCCACCAATGCAGGCGGCGTCGGCGTCCTGCGCTATGGCATGATGCGCGACCTCGTGCTCGGCATTGAAGCCGTGCTGCCGGATGGCCGCGTGTGGAATGGCCTGCGCGGCCTGCGCAAGGACAACACCGGCTATGATCTCAAACACCTCTTCATCGGTGCAGAAGGCACGCTCGGCGTCGTCACGGCGGCGACGCTGAAACTGTTTCCGAAGCCCGCCGTGAAGGAGACGGCGTGGGTGACGGTTGAATCGCCCGCCAAGGCCGTCGAACTTCTCCAGCTGGCCAAGCAGGCCAGCGGCGGCTCCGTCACCGGTTTCGAGATCGTACCGCAGCTAGGCCTGGAGCTGGTGCTGAAGCACATCCCCGACACGCGCGACCCACTGCCCTCGGCCTT
>CALRWU020000249.1:0-5575 GCA_943371945.1 Azorhizobium sp. AG788 | reverse complement strand
CGTGATCCTGACCTCTGAAGTCGGCACGCCCCAGATTTCCGCCTGCTGGATACCGCCGGCGCGTTCCATCGCGTCGCGCAATTCGCGGGCGTAGGCCTCCATCTGCCGGTAAGGCGCAGTCTCGGACACCAGCGCCATCTGCACGATGTTGGTCTGCGCCGGGTTCTGGCGGTTGGCGCGCAGGAGCGTGATGCCATCCGGCAGGCTCGACCGGATCACGTTCAGCTCGCGCACCACCTCGTCATATTTCTTCTCGGGGTCGGAGCCGTAGACGAACGAAACGCCGATCGAGGCAAGGCCCGCCTGGCTGGTCGAACGGATCTGGTCGACGTCTTCGAGGCCGTTGAGCGCCGTCTCGATCGGAATCGCGATCACGCGCTCCATCTGCTCGGCGTCCGCCCCCGGCAGCACGACGAACACGCCCACGCCCGGGAAGGACACGATCGGGTCTTCCGATTTCGGGATCGACATCACGGACTGGATGCCCAGCCCGAAAAGCATCACGAACAGCACCAGCGTGAACTGCCAGCGGTCGACGAAGAAGCGCGTAAAGGCCTGCATCCCCCAGGTCCCCTCGCGCTATTGCTTGGCGACGCTGACGGCGTCGCCGTCGCGCACCATCGAAGCGCCGCGCGTGATGACGCTGTCGCCGGCGCTCAGCCCCTTGAGGATCGTGACGCCCCTGTCGCTCACCCCACCCGTCTCCACTGCACGGCGACGCGCCTTGCCGTCGGCGTCGACCACGAACACCACGCCCTGGTCGGCGCGCGCGTCGATCAGCGACATGGCAGGTATTGTGTACTCGGCTGCGCCCGATGTCGGGCCGGCAGCGCTGGCGATAATGACTTCCGCCACTTCACCCGAGCGCAGACCTTCCGGCTTGTCGACCTGCACCTCGACCGTGAATACGCCCGACTGCGAGCCCTTAGCCGCAATCCGCTGAACCTTGCCAGTCAGCGGCGCGCGCCCACGCAGGTTCACCACGGCAGAGGCGCCCGTCTTCAGCGCAGCGACTTCCGAGGCTGTCATCGACGCTTCCACGATGATGCCCGTCCGCGCCTCGCCCAGCGACAGCACGCTCTGGCCCGGCGCCACGATCTGGCCCGGCTCGGCATCCCGCCGCAGGATCAAGCCGGACGCTGGCGCCACGATCGACACCCGCTCCCGCGAGCGCTCCAGCGCCAGCCGCGCATTATCGAGTTCCTGCTGCGAAGCCGCGCCCGCCGCATTCAGCTTGGCGATACGATCGAAATTCTGTTCGGCGGTCTTGCGCGCCAGCGCCGCCTCCACCTCATCCGCCCCTGCCGCCGTCCGCCGCAGTGTCGCCAGCAACTGGCCCGCGAACACCTGGTCGCCGACATCGGCCTTCAGCGTCTCGATTTCGCCGGCAGATCCAAACGACAGCGCCGTCTCGCGCTTGTAGGCGACCAGCCCGCTAGCCCGGACTTCACCCGCCGCTCCCGCGGCAGAAATACCCAGAATTTCAACGGCGATGGCCGGCGCCGGGGGCTGCGCTACCTTTGAGGTTTCCGCCGCTTCGCCCTGGCACGCTGCGACAAGAAGCGCACAGATTGCCGGGAGGCCCAGTTTTCTAGACGCTGACAGGACGGCCCCCATGTGTCACCTAATTGACAAGTATCGTTATGTTGACAGTGTCAACGAATAAATAGACACTGTCAAGGAATGCGCAGGTACACATGGCCGTTATCAAGACGATTTCTCGAGACGACGTCCGCACCAGCATTCTCGAAGCCAGTATCGCCCTGATGAACGAAGGCGGACTCGGCTCCCTCTCCATGCGCGAAGTCGCCCGCCGCGCTGGCGTCAGCCACCAGGCCCCCTATCACTACTTCACCGACCGCGAAGCCATCCTCGCCGAACTTGCAGGCGACGGCTTCGACCGCCTCTATGACTACATGGTCAGCGCCATCGGCCTTGCCCGCAACAAGGCCGGCGACAAGAACCGCGCCATGGGCGAGGCCTACATCCGCTTCGCGCTCAACAACCCGGAGGTTTTCCGCCTGATGTTCAGGTGCGAGATGGTCGACCTCAAGCGCTACCCGGAAGCAAAGCTGAAAGCCGACCGCTGCTTCCAGCTCGTGGCAATCACGCTCGGCGTCACCATTACCGATGACAAGTCCAACCCGGACATGGCGCCTGTGATCGCCTGCTGGTCGATGGCGCATGGCCTCGCCACGCTGATGCTCGAAGGCAAGCTCGGCGAAGCGTTCGGCGACACGATGGACCAGCGCGAAGCCGCCGCCGGTCGCATCATCGGCTTCTACGCCGAACGCCTCGCGCAATAGCGACCCGCGCCTAACACCACGCACCTGAAATCGGGATCACCTGCCCCGACACGAAGCCGCTGTCGCCAAGCGCCAGCATTTCTGTCAGCGCCGCGACTTCCTCTGCTTCGCCGAGCCGCCCCATCGGCACGCGCGCCAGCAGCTTCGGACCCTTCACGGGATCGGCAAGCAGAGCCTTCGGATAATACGTCTCGGTCTGGATGAAATTGGCCGCGACCGCATTCACCGAAATGCCATCGCTTGCCACTTCCAGCGCCAGTGTCCGCACCACGCCGTTGATCGCAGCCCGCGCCGACGCATAGGCCGCAAAACCCGGTATCCCACCAATCGGACCGGACGAGGATCCGAACACGATCCGCCCCGCCTTGTTCGGCCGCATTGCCTTCACCGCGGCGCCCGCAAACGCCAGCGACTCCGCAGCGAGCCTTACGAAATAAGGCGTCAACACCTCGACTGTCAGGTCTTCCACCTTGATACGCGGCGCCGGCATGGCGGAGGAAATGACGATCGCATCCAGCCGCCCGCCAAACCGCTCCAGCGCGCGTGCTGTGACGTCGGCGGGCGATCCCCACGCCACCGTCTCAACGCCTTCAGCCTCTCCATCTGCCGTGATGGCTGGATCGCATCCGATCACACGCGCGCCCTTGTCTTTCAGACGTCGCGCGATCACCGGATTGGCAAATCCGGTTAGCTCGGTCACCAGAACGTTCTTCGATGTGCTCATTTCGGGTAGTGATCCTCGAATGTCCCAAGCTTGCAGGAATATCCTTCTGGCGGCAGCGTCAGTCTGAACGACTTCGGATCAGACCCTTTCGGATGTGACGCCATCGTCGTCAGCGCCCACAGGTTGAACGCCTGCGTATTCACCTGCGGCCACATATGCCCGTGCGTCGCGCTGCACGCGACATGCACGACACTAGACTTTGCGGAGAAATAGTTCGCGCCCGCCTGCGTCGACGGGCGATAATCAGCACACAACCCGAGCGGCGGCCCGCAGTCCCACAGATCCTTCTCGCCGCCCCAGACCGTGATGACCACAAGCGGGCTCAACTTCGTCGGCAGCGGATAGGGGCCAATGCGGCCCTGGAAAATTTTCGCCGGATTGCTGATCACCGCCTGCCGCGCCTCATTGAACGTCAGCGACGAGCCGTCGTCATTCGAGACATACCACTCTCCCGAGATCGGCATGCCGCCGGCCCAGAAGTCGGAGTTGAACGTCAGTGCGCGATTGGTGACCGTGCCGCCCGCCGAAATTCCACCGATGAAAAGCCGGCTGCGGTCGAGCGCGAATTTCGTGCCCGCACAGCGCACCATCGCCTCGAAGAAACGCACATCCGGCCCGGCATCGTCTTTCCATTTGTCGCCGTCCGCGCCCTGCGCCCGGCCATCATTCCACGGCTTCCAATTCCAGCCGTTCGACCCGACGCCATCGCAGGGGCCACGCCCCACATTCGGATCCTGCTCGGCGCACTGCCGAACAGGCGCAATCACCGTAAAGCCCTTCTCCGCCATCAGGGCATTGGCGCCCGAGCGCGCGACGTTGAGATTGGCGTTGGTCGATTCGACCGTGCCCGTCAGCGGAACCCACACGGGCGCCGCACCTGCCACGCCCTTGGCCGGGACAATCACGAAGGCGCGCTGCAGTCCGTCTGACGGAAAGCCGGTGTTGAGCCCCTCGTGCGGCGTAAAACCATCCGGGCACGACCATTCGGTCTGCGCCGCGCCGGGCGCTGGGGATGCACATCCCGCCAGCCCAATCGCGAGACCGAGTATGCCAACAGCGAACTTCATCCGGAAGCCTCCCACGTATCGGCTCTTGAAGGCCGCGCACGCCGCGCCACCCTAGCCTCTCGCCCCATGTACCGCAAAGGCGGATCGGCCTGTCTTGACGCTTCGCCAACCAATCAATTCATCCTGAATGTCGCATCGCTCTACGACACCGGCTTGAAGTGAGAGCCGCGCCGGTGGATGGTCGTCCACAACGAACGGCCGGCCGCTGGACCGCGCCCATACAGATATCCTCGGGAGGACTACCCATGCTTCGTCGCACTTGCTCCGCCATCGCCGTGGCGGCGTCCCTGCTGTCGGCCTGCGTCTACGCGCCCGAAGCCGCCGCACCCCCGCCATCGTCCCACGCCGGCATGATGCAGGGCGAGATGCCGCCCGAGATGCACGCCCGCATGATGGCGATGATGTCCGAGCATCACGCCGATAAGCCGGCTGCCCCGCGCAACCTCTCGACAACCGTGTCGCCGGAGGCCGTCGGCTTCGACAGCGCCCGTCTCAAGAAACTCGATGACTACATGGCGCAAGTCGTCGCCGATGGTCGCGTCGCGGGAATGACAACGCTTCTTGCACGTCACGGCCAGGTCGTGGAGTTCAAGACCTACGGCAAGGCCAACCTCGAGACCGGCGCGCCGATCACCAAGGACTCGATCTTCCGCATCTATTCGATGACCAAACCGATCACCGGCGTCGCAATGATGATCCTGTTCGAGCAGGGCAAGTGGCGCCTCGATGATCCGGTCACGCGCTACGTGCCGGAGTTCAAAAATCTCCGCGTCGTGAAGTCGATCAAGAAGGACGGCTCGCTCGAACTCGAAGACATGGTCCGTCCGCCGACCATGCGCGAGATCATGAGCCACACCGCCGGCTTCGGCTACGGCCTTGCCGATGAACACCCCGTCGACAAGTTGTACCGCACGAAGGGCGTCCTCGCCGCCTCCAGCCTGAAGGAAATGATCGACCGCACGGCCACCATCCCGTTGATGTTCCAGCCGGGCGCGAACTGGTCCTATTCCTCGTCGGTGGATATCCAGGGCTACATCGTCGAGAAACTGTCGGGCATGAAGTTCTCGGACTTCATGGCGCAGAATATCTTTGCGCCGCTGAAAATGCCTGACACCGCCTTCGCTACCGGCGCCGACAAGGCCAACCGCCTCGCCGCGGTCTATCTCTTCGATCGCGCGCAGAACAAGATCGTCGAGGCCAAGGAGCTCTTCGGCAACCCGATGCCGGACTACACCAAGCCGCCCGCGATGGAATCCGGCGGCGGCGGTCTTGTCTCCACCACGATGGATTATGCCCGCTTCAGCCAGATGATCGCCAACAAGGGCGAGCTTGATGGCGTCCGCATCCTCTCGCCCGCCTCGGTCGAGCTGATGGGCACCAACGTCATTCCGAAATCCGTGCTCGTCTCCAGCAACGGCACCAGCGTCGCGCGCTTCAACGAAGCGGTCGGCTTCGGTCTCGACTTCCAGGTCGTGAAC
>CALRWU020000248.1:0-5588 GCA_943371945.1 Azorhizobium sp. AG788 | reverse complement strand
ACTCACCGGGGACGATCGATGCGGACTACCGTGGCGAGGTGAAGGTGATCCTGATCAATCACGGACAGGAGCCATTCGTGATCAAGCGCGGCGAGCGCATCGCGCAGATGGTGATCGCGCCGGTGACGCGGGCGGCGCTTGTCCAGGTGGAGACGCTGGACGAGACGGTGCGTGGCGCGGGCGGGTTTGGATCGACGGGGCGTTAGTCTTCTTCCATCGTGAACCAGGTCGCCCCGCCCTGTGTTTGCGGACCCTTGGCCTCATCGATCTCTTCGAAATAGACCTTCGCATTGATGGGTCCCACGTATCCTTCGGGAAGCGCAAAGTCCTGCTCGGAACGGAGAAGCGCGAACGCAATCATCTCTGCCGATTCCGGTGTTTCGGCCTGAACCCAGCGCGTCGTGTAGAAGCCATAAAGAACGACATCATCGCCCAGTCCGAAGCGCTTTGGAAAACTCTCGCCGCGTATGAAGCAACGATACCAGCGCATGCCTAGCCTTTGAGATCCAGCGTCGGCTTGGGCATATCGGCGAGCAGGAAGTGTTCGGTGTCGCTGATCGTCTCGAGCTTGCCGAAGTCGAAGGCCGACCGATCTATGATGATGTCGCGCGGGCGGAGTTCGCGCGAGAGTTCGAGGCCTTCCAGCGTGCGGGCGCGCGAGAACGCCACATAGGCCTGGCCGTGAGCGAACATGCCGCGATCGAAATCGAGATAGACGCGGTCGAGCGTCATGCCCTGCGATTTATGGATCGTGGTGGCATAGGCGAGCCGCAGCGGCAGCTGCTTGAACGAGCCGACGACGGAGCGCGAGACAGACTTTGCGCCTGCGTCGAATTCGTAGCGGAATTTTTCCCACGCCTGTTGCGATACGCGATGCGTTTCGCGGTCGATCTTCACATAGCAATCGCTTTCGCCAAGCCCCTGCACCACGCCGAGCGAGCCGTTCACCCATCGGCCTTGCGGATCGTTGCGGATCATCATCACGCGGGCGCCCTGCTTCAATTCAAGCACTTCTTCGGTCGGAAAAGCCTTGGGTTCAAAATTGCCCTCAAGCGACGCGGTGTAGTTGCGCGCCGGACCGTCGAGCTCTGCTAGGCGCGTCTGGTTGATACGCCAGGCGGCGGCGTTGTTCGGCGTCAATACGACATGCGTCAGGCTCGCTTCGGCCGGCGAGCGCGTCGAGACGCGCGTACGCAGCAGGTCCTGGTCTTCCGCCGACAGGCGACCGTTGCGCAGCGCGTTTAGGACGCGAATGAAGTCGGCCTCTTCCTGACGGAATATCCGCTTCAGCGCGGCAAGGCGGAACTGGCCAGCCTGGAAACCCGGGGCCTTGAAGAACCACGCGCCGCCATAGGACTCCTGCAGGATGTGCTCGACATCGGCGCCGACCACGGGCGGCAGCTGGTGGAGATCGCCCGAGAGGATCATGCGGACGCCGCCGAACGGCTGGCGATTGCCGCGATTGAGGCGGAGTGAATTGTCGATCGCCTGCATCATGTCGGCGCGGACCATCGAGACCTCGTCGATCACCATGGTCTCGATCGCTTTCACCACGCGCTGGTTGCGGATCTTGCGGGTGTCGCCAGCATCAAGCAGGCGCGGCGGGAAGTTGAAAAAGGAATGGATCGTCTGGCCACCTACCTTGACGGCGGCAAGCCCTGTGGGCGCGAGCACGATGGCCTTGTCGAGCGAGTTGAAGATCAGCTGACGCAGCAAGGTCGTCTTTCCGGTGCCGGCGCGGCCCGTGAGAAAGATGTTACGCCGCCCGCCAACGATCTCGTCGACCAGCGGGGCGTACACGTTGGAGGTAGGCTCGGACGTCACCAGCTATTCGCCAGTATGCCATTGTCGAGCGCGCCATTGTGCGGAGGCTTGCGCCATGTTTTCTGCTCCGGGAGGAAACGAGTGAACATGAGTCTAACTCCCCACCAGCTGGAACGCTACGCCCGCCACATCATGCTGCGCGAGATCGGCGGACCGGGGCAGCAAAAGCTCATCAAAGCGCATGTGGCGCTGGTAGGCTTGGGTGCGCTGGGCGGACCGGCGGCGATGTATCTGGCGGCGGCGGGCGTTGGCGGACTGACGCTGATCGACGATGATTCGGTGTCACTATCGAACCTGCAGCGGCAGGTGCTGTTCGTCACGGACGATGTTGGGGCGGCCAAAACGGACGTCGGCGCATTCGCGCTGACAAGCATGAACCCGGATATCCGTATTGAGACGAAGCGCGCACGGCTGGATGCGAGAAATGCCGTAGAGCTGCTGCGCGGGGCGGACATCGTCATCGACGGGTCAGACAGCTTTACGACGCGGTTCGACGTCAACGCTGCGTGCCACCACGCTGGCGTGCCACTGGTGTCGGGTGCAGTCGGACGGTGGAGCGCGCAGGTATCAGTATTCAAGTCGGGGCTGACAAATGGCAAACCGGCAAGTGATCGCCTGCCCTGCTATCGCTGCCTCGTCTCCGAAATGCCGGGGACAGAAGAGACATGCGCCATGGTCGGCGTCGTTGGACCGCTGACTGGGATTGTCGGCGCGCGCATGGCGCTGGAGGCGGTCAAGGAAATCACCGGCGCCGGCGAATCACTCGCCGGCAGGCTGTGGCTGTTCGATGGGCTGAGCGGGGATTCGCGCAACGTAGCACTGCGCGCGGATCCTGCATGTGTGGTGTGTGGGGAGCTTTAGAGACATGAGCGAGACAACCACGGCGCCCCGCGCCTTCACGAACGGACAAAGGCTGCGCGCGATCCTGGGCGGATCGGCAGGTAATCTTGTCGAGTGGTATGACTGGTTCGCGTACGCGTCTTTCTCGCTCTATTTTGCACCGGTGTTCTTTCCCGAGGGCGACCAGACCTCACAGTTGTTACAAACGGCGGCGGTGTTTGCGGTCGGCTTCTTCGCGCGCCCCGCGGGCGCCTGGATGATGGGTCTGTACGCTGACCGCGCCGGTCGGCGCGCGGCGATGACAGCGTCGGTGGCGCTGATGTGCTTTGGTTCGCTCGTGATCGCGCTAACGCCGGGCCACGCGATGATCGGTGGCGCTGCGCCCGTGATCCTGCTGATCGCACGGCTTCTGCAGGGCCTGTCAGTCGGCGGGGAATATGGCGCCAGCGCCACGTATTTGTCCGAAGTAGCGGGCAAGGCGCGGCGCGGATTCTGGTCTAGCTTTCACTATGTGACGCTGATCATGGGCCAGCTGCTGGCGCTCGGCGTGCTGATCCTGCTGCAGCGAACGATGCCGCCCGAAGTGTTGGCCGAGTGGGGATGGCGCATTCCGTTCTTTGTTGGCGCAGCTTTGGCCGTGGTGGTGTTCTGGATACGCATGGGCCTGCGCGAGACGGAGTCGTGGGAGAAGGCGAAAGCTGCGGGTACGCCGCCGTCGCAGTCACGCCTGTTGTTTCTGAAACACCCGCGCGAGACGTTTATGGTGATGGGCCTGACTGCGGCGGGCTCGCTGTCGTTTTACGCCTACACGACCTACATGCAGAAATACCTCGTCAACAGCGCTGGCTTCGACAAGAACGCGGCGACCGAGATCACGGCCGGGGCGCTGATCTGCTTCATGCTTGCACAGCCGCTCATGGGCTGGCTGTCAGATATCTGGGGCCGCAAGCGCATGCTAATCGCGGCATTCGGAATCGGCGCGCTGATGGCGTGGCCAGTCTTCGTCGGCATCGCCAACGCGGGCTCGCCATGGATCGCGTTTGCGATCCTGTTCGGCGCTCTGCTGGTGCAGTCCGCCTACACATCAATCAGCGCGGTCATAAAAGCTGAGCTGTTCCCGACGCACGTCCGCGCGCTGGGCGTCGCCCTGCCCTATGCGCTGGCCAATGCCATGTTCGGCGGCACGGCGGAATATGTAGCGCTGTGGTTCAAGTCGAGCGGCATCGAGTCCGGCTTTTTCATCTACGTCGCCACGCTCTCGGTTATAGGTTTCCTTGTCGCTATCTTCATGCGCGACACGAAACTCAAGAGCGAGATCCTCGAAGACTAGACCGGCCTAGTTCTTCAGTTCCTGGTAGATCACCGTCGTGTAGGCGTCTTCGTTGATGAAGCCACCCTTGCCGAAGCGCGGCGTCCATTGCGCCAGCGGCTTGGACGCGACGGTTTCCTCCAGCGTCTTGCCGGCCTTCACCAGCGCCTCAACAGCGGCGCGCGCGCCCTTGTGCATCGCAAGCGCCGCTTCAATGTCTTCGCGCGTCGCCAGTTCGCCATGACCCGGAATGTAGCGGGTCTTTGGACCCGTCACTTCGAGAATCTTGGTCAGCGCAGCGATGAAGCCGGCCTGCGTGCCGCCCGAGCCCGTATCCACGAAGGGATAGAGGTTCTTCATATAGGTGTCGCCGGTGTGCAGGATGTCTGCCTCGACGAAGTATATGAACGTATCGCCATCGGTATGCGCCGGCAGCGGCGCGCGAATGGCGCGGATCGTCTGACCGTTGAGGTGGAAGTCGACGCCCGTGGTGAAGGTCACGACAGGCAGCGCATTTTTTGGCGCCGGCACGGCAGGCGCACCACGCGAGGTGGACGGCGTCTCACCGGAAAGGCGCTTGCGGACATTGTCGCTGGCGAAGATGGTCGCGCCCGCTTTGCCGAACACGTCGTTGCCGCCGGCATGATCGAAGTGCCAGTGCGTATTGATCAGGTATTTCGGCTTGCCCTTCGCGAGTTGCTCGATCTTGGCGAGATTCGCCTCGGCATTGGTGACGTACTGATCGTCGATCAGGAAGACGCCATCATCGCCGACGCTGAGCCCGAGATTGCCACCCTGGCCCATCAGCATCTGCACGCCCGACCCTAGATCGATGGCGCGCGCGAAGGCCTGGCTGTTTGGTGCGGGCGGCGGTGTTGGCGGGCGCGGCGGCACAGGGACCGCTTCGGGCGGGTGCTGCGCGATGAGGTCTGGCGCCATGTGCGCGGCGGTCGGCGTGACGCAGCCGACGAGTGCGAGCAGCGAAACGGATGAGAGAATGATGCGGATCATGATGTCCCCCTACTTCTTCAGGCCGTTATAGAGCGTCGTGGTGAAGCTTTTTTCGGGAATGAAGGTCCACGCATATTTTTCCCATGGCTTCAGCGGGCGCGCTGCCAGCGTTTTTTCCAGGCTGTCGCCACGCTTGACGTGTTTGTCCACTGCCGCGATGGCTCCTTCGAGCATGGCGATCTGTTTCGCGAGATCCGCCTTCGTGGCGATCTCGCCATGGCCGGGAATGAGAACGGTCTTGTCATCGATCTTGGCGTAGGTCTCCTTCATCACGGTGAGATAGCCGCGCACGGATCCACCCGAACCGAGATCGATCACCGGGAAGATACCGTTGAAGAACAGATCGCCCATGTGGAGGATGTTCGGCTCAACGAACCACACCATCGAATCGCCATCGGTGTGAGCCGCGCTGACGTGGAAGACGCGGATCGTCTCGTCATTGAGATGGAAGTCGACGCCATCGACGAAGGTGATCACCGGCCATGCCGGCGCGGGCGCCGCAGGCGACGGCTTGCCATCGAGCCCGAGGGAGGCGACTGCGCCGGTGAGACGCTTGCGGACATTCTCGTGCGCGAAGATCATGGCGCCGGCCTTGGCGAAAGTC
>CALRWU020000247.1:0-5604 GCA_943371945.1 Azorhizobium sp. AG788 | reverse complement strand
CTGACAGGACTTGCGTCTCTACTGCCACGCCGTTGACCAACGCCTGACAACAAAGGAACCTCCTAGCCAACCTGGAGTTACAGCCAGGAATTCATCTGAAGGGAGCTACTGCAATGGTCGGTGTTGGCTGGATTGCCGCAATCATCATCGGGATTTTCGCCGGCTGGGTGGCCGAGAAAATCCTGCGGCGCGACGACGGACTTTTGATGAACCTGGCGGCCGGTCTGATCGGCGGCCTTCTCGGCAAATGGCTGATCGTCGATCTGCTCGGGTTTCACTACATGGGCTGGATCGCCAGCGCCATCGCCGCCATCGTCGGCGCGGTGGTCCTGCTGTTCGTCTGGGGCCTGATTTTCCGCAAGCGCTAGAGGCGCGCCCCGCAAACGTCTAAGGCTCCCGTCGCTGACCTCAGCGGCGGGAGTTTTTCATTGGATCCGAAACTGAAGAAGATGATCGGGACGATCCTGATCCTGGTCTTCCTGGCGCTCTACGCCATGGGCGTGGTCAGCCTGCACGGGCTGCTGCCCAGGAATTTCCTGCTGGAGCTGGTTTTCTTCGCGGTCGCCGGGGTCGCCTGGGGCCTGCCGCTGTTTCCGCTGCTGGCCTGGATGAACAAGGAACCGGGCGGACCCCGGACCTGACGAACTGATTGTAGAAGAGCCTCCCTGGTCGGAGCGACAGGATTTGAACCTGCGACCCCTTGACCCCCAGTCTTGAGAACACCTGTCACTAGGTAACACAGCGGGTCAATTTGTGTTGCCAGATCAATGGCAGGATATCAAATGGTGTCACACCGCATAACGCGGAGGACGGGCGCCACCGTTACCTGGCGCGGCCTCAGGTAACAGCCCATGCCTCGCATCCTGCTCAATGATCGGTCGGTTCGGCGCGCGGCGCCGGCGAAGGGGCAGGTCGAGTTGTGGGATACCGCCCTGCCCGGCTTCGGCCTACGCGTCGCCGCCGGGGGGAGCCGCACCTACTTTGTCATGCGTCGGATCGACGGGAAGCTGGTTCGCCGCTCGGTCGGCAAGGCTCCGCCTCTGGAGATTACGAAGGGCTCGCCGCTTCAGCCCGGGGAGCTTTGGCCGCACGAGGCCAGAGAGGCCGCCGGCTCCCTACTGGTCCAGATGGGGCGCGGCATCGATCCGCGAGCCTCCGCCAAGGTCGAGGCGGCCCAGGCGACGGCCGCTGAGGACGTCAGCTTCAAAGCCATCGCGGAGAAGTACCTCGCCGACAAGCTCGCTGGCGGCGGCGCCGACCTCAAGAGCCGGGCCGAGTTAGGGCGAAAGCTCAAAGTCGACCTGAAGGCTTGGCACTCGACTCCGATCGCAGACATACGGGGTAAGGAAATTCGCGACCTGATCCGGACCAAAGCGCAGGACTCGCCGATCGCCGCCAACCGGCTGCTGAGCTTCGTGAAGCGCGTCTTCAGGTGGGCAGCTTCTCAGGACTTCATCGACGCCGACCCGGCCGCAGGCGTGGACAAGCCCGGCAAGGAGGTCACCCGCGACCGCTACCTCACCGAAGATGAAATCCGGCTTTTCTGGAGGGCCTGTGACCGGATCGGAGATCCGACGGGCCGCATGTTCAAGACGGCCCTAGTGACTCTCCAGCGCCGCGGCGAGGTCGCTGGGCTCCGTCGGTCTGAGCTCGGAGAGCTTGAGTACAGAGCCCGTGACCCGAAGGGCGGCCGGGAGGTTCTCACGAAGGGCGCTGCCTGGCTCCTGCCGGCCGAACGGACTAAGCGGGGCGTCGCTCACACCGTCCCCCTCTCCGGCCTGGCTCGCGACCTGATCGACGGCGCGCCCTTGTTTGAGGTCATCGGCAAGCCTGCTGATCATGTCTTCCTGTCGGGCCGGCGCGGCGACGCCCCGATGACGGGCTGGTCCAAGTTCAAGGAGCGGCTCGATGGCGTAATTGGGCGGCTGATCGCCGACGACGCTGGAGAAGCATACGACGCCGACAAGCACGCAATGGCACCTTGGCACTTACACGACCTCCGCGCGACCGGCGCGACCTACATGGAAATGGAGCGCATCGGCGTTGCCCGGCCGGTCATCTCGCGCATCTTGAACCACAGCGAAGGCGATGGTCGGTCGATGACAGCGAAGTACACACGCCACAGGTGGGATAGGGAGGCCGCCGAAGCTTTGAACGCGTGGGCCGATGAGTTGCAACGGATCGTTGGCCAGAATGTCTTCGACCTTAAAGGTGCCAACGCGTGACCATCCGTGCGATTGATTTGGCCGGTCTCGATGCTCCAAGTCGCGCGATCGTCGTTCGCGCGGTGATGGCGCACCCCCAAAACGACCAACGCCGAGAAGAGTTGGAAGCTTTGCTGCTGGCAGAGCTCTACGCGGCCTCGCAGATGGCCTTTCCGTCACACATTCTGCCGCCCTTGATCCGAGCGGCTGAGCGCGGCGCTGGCCGAGACTTCGAAAAGGCCAGCGGCCCTGGCCGGATCGCTGGCGACGTGCTTTTGTATCTGGTGGCGATGAATCATGCTGGCCGCGTCAAGGATTTAGGCCTTGATCGCGCTCAATATGTGGTTAGCCGGTTGCATGCCCAGCGCCCAATCTCCCGTGATAGTGTCCGAAGACATTGGAAGGCATTCCGACCTGTCGCACATCTTTGGGCCGCGGAGAGCCTGGTCCGCGACCGGACGCCGGAGGGGGAGCCGGCTGATTACATCGGCGACCATGGCCCTTCCCTCGTTGGGCTTGCGGAAGCGCTTCGGCTGAGTGCGGAGGCCACAAGGCTTCCTAGCAAGTTTCAGATACAGAGCTCGGAGCTCATCTGCCTTTTAGGAGCAGAGACGGTCAACGTATGTCCGGGCGAGATACCAGAGGAGGCAGTTGAAGCCCTTATGGATTTCGCGAGCCGCAGCAAAGAAGTACGCTGAAGGTGGGGGCACAGCAGTTTCCCCCTCCCGGCGAAAGAGCCCAAAGCGGATCAAGGCGGCCCAAGTCTGATTGGAGCCCCAATGACCAACGCCCCCGTTCTCCTTCGTTTCGCGGACCTTGCAGCGCAGGGAATTGTCCGTAACCGTGAACAGCTTCGCCGGCTGATTGCCGAGCAGCGGTTTCCGCCAGGGTGGATGCTAAGCTCGAACGCGCGAGTTTGGGACCGTCCAGTCGTCGAATCTTGGCTTGAAGAGCGCCGAGCAGCCTCCAGCCAACGCTCGGTGGCGGTCTCATGAGCCGCGCCAACGTAAAGGGCCGCACGAAGGGCAGCGGGCCGTTTGTGCAGCTGACGCATTGGATGATGTCGAACGAGGCTTGGCGATCCCTGCGTCCCGCAGAACGGTGCGTCCTGATCGCCATGCGCCAATGCTACAACGGCGCGAACAACGGCAGCATCGGCCTGGGTGCCCGCCGAGCGGCTGACTTGGCCGGCATATCCAAAAACACTGCCTGCAAGTGCTTCGCCGTCTTGGTCGATCGCGGCTTCGCCGAGTGCGTTACGCCAGGCGGCTTCTCCACTAACGGCAGGCGCCAGACTGAATGGCGACTGACGGACGAACGGTGCGACTTGACCGGGGTGAAGGGCAGCCACGCCTACACCCGCTGGAAGCCGCAGGACGGCAAAACGAAGTCCCAATCGAGGGACGCATAGGTACCAATCGAGGGACAGTCAGAGCGCCCAACCAGCCTAACTGTCCCTAATCTGGGACCGAAACCACGCAAGAAGGCCGCATGACCGTCCCAATCACTGGTACACATATACATTCTAGCCATAGGCCCTCCGATCAGCAGGAGGACCAGGGCAGCATTCGGACCCCAAGCGAGCCCGTCCTGGTCGGATGCGGTCTTTGCACCCCGGCCGAATTGCTGACCGTCGGCTGTCGGCCTTGACCGGACGCGCTCAGCTTCAGCTATGGGTGAGAAGCGGACGCCAGACCTGAAGCTCGCTCACGCCGCTTTTGCGTCAAGAGCGGACATTGATGCCGGATGCGGAAGCAGACTTTCAGCCGGCGCCGTCAGACCGGTCGTTCGGCGCGAACCGCCGCCTCGGCTTCCGAGAAGATCCCGTAGATAGTCGCTTCGAGCTGCTCCGGCGAAAGGTCCGCAAGGGCGTGGATCTCGTTTCGGATCCTGATCCGGATGATGGCCGCTCGCATGACTGGCTGCATCGCCGCCTGTCCATAACGGACTGAGGCCGCGACCCAGCCTTCGGCCAGCGCCAGGGCCAGTCTGCGATCGGCGGAAACCGCCGGCCGCTCCAGCAGCGCACCGCATGCATCCTCAGTCAGCGCGCGGACCAGTCCCCAACGATCAGGGCTGTCCTCGCCACGATCGAGCATGACGCCCCGCAACCATAGCCTCTGGAAGGTGTTGCGGATGCCCCCGTGATGGCGCTCAGGCGTCACACCGAAACGCCAGATGGTGATCGGCCTAAACAGCCATGCGGCCATAAACGCCCAGACATCGCCGCGATGGGCCTCACCCGACCGGAGTACCGGCATCTGGGCGAGATGGATGGCGCAGGCGGCGTCGAACTCCGCGCGGGCCGCCGTCGTCGTGGTCCCCGGCCAGCCGGCCGCACGGGCTACGGCGAGGACGCCGTCTTGGAGCGTCCTAAGGTCCGCGGGCGCCAGACGCGCGCCTCCCACGGCGCCGTAGGTCACCGCATCAGGCAGGCTCTCCGGCACGGTGCCGGCATCGCCCCCTGTCGAAGCCAGCAGCTGCTCGACGGCCGCCGCTCCAAGGCGGGGAAGAAGGATTACGGGATCAGGCATCGTCAGAGCCTCATGCTAGCGAGAATGGCCGCGCGAAACTCACCCGGTCTGTTCTCGAGCAGTCCGCGGGCGACGGCGACGTCGCCGAAGGCGCGCCCGAGCCAGTGGGACACGCGGCCGGCCACCGATCCTGGTTCAGCGCCGTCCAGGTCGTCCTCCCAGCCGCCGGTCAGGGCGGCCTCACACATCTGCGAAACGACGTCGCCCATCATCGCCTGGAGGGTGAGGTCGTCGCCCTCACCCAGCCGCGCGATGAGTAGGTCGTCGTCGGCGTTGACGAACAGCCGCGCCGCGCCATGGAAATCACGTCCGGGGCTGCCGGGACTCCACGAAAGGAGCCAAGGAGCCGCCTCATGCGGCCGATCGGGGAAGGTTTTCGAGAAGCTGACGACCTCCATCGGGAAGCGGGGGTCATCGCCTTCTATACGGGACTGGACACGGTCATCCCAGAGACGGGTGCCCGCAAGCCTCGGGGCCAGCGCGTCGGCGGGCCGGGCGTCATTCGCCAGCAGGATCGCGGTCCTGAGTCTCAGCTGGGCGGACAGCCGCGCCGGATCGAGCTGCAGGCTGACAGCCAAGGGCAGGGCTCCGTCGAAGGAGATGCGCTCGCGGGCGACAATCTCCCGCGGAAGATCACCCGGTCCGGTTCCGGCCTCGACAACGACCTCGAGGGAAAATGCCTCGCCCTCGGCGAACCCCAGTTCCGCGGCGGCGGCTGCAGGATGCACGGCAAGAACGCGGTCGACCTTGACCGGCGTCGCATAGTCCCAGTCGGGCGTGATGTCCTGCAGCGGCGTGGGTGCGCCCCCTCCAAGCGTGATCACCCACGGATCCGCGCGAACGGCGGCGTCCAGGCGGTGGAACGG
>CALRWU020000246.1:0-5607 GCA_943371945.1 Azorhizobium sp. AG788 | reverse complement strand
ATCCTGCGGCATGAGGCCGGGCACATCGTCCAGCACGCCTACGCCCTGCACCGTCGCCGCAAATGGCAGGACACGTTCGGGCGCTCGTCGACCGCCTATCCCGAGAGCTATCGCCCCAATCCGAACAGCAAGAATTTCGTCCAGCACCTGCCGCGCTGGTATGCGCAGAGCCATCCGGACGAGGACTTCGCCGAGACTTTCGCAGTGTGGCTGACGCCGCGCTCGAACTGGCGGCAGAAGTATGCCGAATGGCCCGGCGCAATGTCCAAGCTCGAATTTGTCGATACGCTGATGGGCGAGATCGCGGGCTCCCGGTCTGGCCTGACGCGGCGATTGGAAGTTGATCCGGTCGGTCGCCTGAACCAGACGCTGGCGCAGCACTATGAACAGAAGCTGGCCTGGTATGCGGTCGATACAGACACGCGTTACGACAAGGACCTGCTGCGCATCTTCTCGAACGAGCCACGCCATTCGCATCGGCCGCCGGCGTCTTCGTTCCTGCGCCACAACCGCGTCGCCATCCGCGAATCCGCCTGGCGCGTGTCCGGCGCCTATCAGCTTGCGCTCGACAACACGATCGACCTGCTGATCAGCCGGGCGCGAGCGCTGAAGTTGCGCGCGCCTGGCCGCGAATATGAGCTGCGCAAATCGATGGTGCGCCTGTTGAACACCAAGGTGGCGCACCAGCTGCACGCCTCACGCAGGCAATGGTTCGCTGTATGAGTCCACTACGTATCCTGTGTCTGGCGCACCCCGACCTGATTCCTCCCGACAACATCGCAGAGATGTCGGAGAACGAGGCTTATGTCTGGAAGACCGAGTACGACGTCATCAAGACGTTGCAGGGCAATGGGCACGAAGTGCGCATGATCGGCGTGCAGACCGAGCTGGCGCCCATCCGTGACGCGGTCGAGGACTGGAAGCCGGATATCGTCTTCAACCTGCTCGAGGAATTCCACGGCGAAACCCTGTATGCGCAGAACGTAGTCGGCTTGCTCGAACTTCTGCGCGTGCCCTACACCGGCTGCAATCCGCGCGGCCTGATGCTGGCGCGCGGCAAGGACCTCTCCAAGAAGCTGTTGAAGTATCACCGCGTACCGGTGCCGGCGTTTGCGGTGTTCCCGATCGGCAAGAAGGTGCGTCGTCCGGGTCGCCTGAAATTTCCGCTGATCGTGAAGAGCCTCTGGGAAGATGCTTCGCTGGGTATTGCGCAAGCCTCTATCGTCGATACGGACGAGAAGCTGGCTGATCGCGTCGCCTTCATTCACAAGCGCCTGAACACGCCGGCTATCGCGGAAGAATTCATCGATGGCCGCGAGATATATGTCGGCGTGCTCGGTAATGACCGCATCCAGGTTCTGCCCGTCTGGGAGCTGAGCTTCAGCAATCTTGCCGAAGGCGCCCACGCCATCGCCACCGAGAAGGTGAAGCACGATCCGATCTATCAGGAAAAGCGCGGCATCCTGCAGGGACCGGCGCACGATCTCCCGCCCAAAGTGGCAACGAAGATCCGCACGCTCGCCAAGCGTATTGCACATACGCTGGAGCTGGACGGTTACGGGCGCATCGACTTCAGGCTTTCAAAAGACAACGTGCCCTACTTCATCGAGGCAAATCCGAATCCCGAGATCGCCGAGAGCCAGGAATTCGCGCAGGCCGCCTTGCATGCAGGGGTCAGCTATGCCGACCTGCTGAACCGGATCGTGGCGCTAGGATTGAAGCGCGCGGGCGTGGAGCTCTAGGTTTGGGTCCGCCGGGGTCGCGCCCGGCGTTTCCAAATCTCAACCGCTGGGATCGTCGTCTGGCGGTTCGACCTTGCGGACGAGGACCTTGTCGACGCGGCGGCCGTCCATATCGACAACTTCGAAAATCAACGGCGCCTGTTCGACCTTGTCGCCCTCTTTGGGTAGCGCGCGCAGCAGGTGCATCACGAGGCCCGCGACCGTCGAGAATCCCTCTTCGCCATTCAGGCCACGCACGCCGACCAGTTGTTCGAACTCGTCCACCGGGGTCATGCCATCGACAAGCCAGCTGCCGTCGTCGCGCTTCACCGGCGGAGAGAGACCTTCATTATCACCAAGCGCATCGTCGCCCGCGATCGATTCCAGCAAATCGGCGGCAGTGACGAGGCCGAGCACCGAGCCGTACTCGTCCGACACAATCACCATGCGCACCGGATTGCCCTTCATTGCTTCCAGCAGGCGAAGCACGGGCATGGTGTCCGGCACGAATACAGGGGGATGCATCACGGCCTTGAGGTCGATCTTCCCTGTGCGGGCAAGATGCGTGAACAACTCCTTGCCCTGCACGATTCCCACCACATCATCGGCATTGCCATTGGCCACCGGGAAGCGCGCGTGCCCGCTGTCACCGATTTCGTTCAGCAACTCTTCGCGCGACGTTTCGGGATCAAGCCACACCATTTCGGTGCGCGGTGTCATGATCGTTTTCACGGTGCGATCACCGAGGCGCATCACGCCCTGGATCATCTCCCGCTCTTCTTCCTCGATCACGCCGGCCTTTTCGCCTTCGACGATGAGCGACTGGAGTTCCTCCTCCGTCACGTCTTCCTGACGTGTACGGTTGAGACCGAGCAGGCTGAGAACGCCCTCGGTGGTCATGCGCAACAGCCAGACAACGGGCGACGCGCCGCGCTCGATCAAAGCCATCAGCGGCGCCATGATCGCCGCCATCGGCTCCGGCGCGGCCAGCGCGATGCGCTTCGGTATCAGCTCGCCCAGGATGAGTGACAGCAGCGTCGTCAGGACGATCACGACGCCAAATGCGATCTCTGCCGCGTAGGGCATCACGGCCGGATGGATACCCGCGATCACGGGGGCCAGATCGTCGGATAGAGCCGTCGCGCTGTACGCGCCCGCGATCACGCCGATTGCGGTGATGCCGATCTGCACGGTGGAGAGGAGCTTGGAGGGATCCTCCAGCAGCCGCAGCGCGACCTTGGCGCCGGCATTGCCCTTGTCAGCCATGGCCTTGAGGCGAGGCCGACGCGAAGACACGATCGCCATCTCCGACAGCGCAAAGACGCCGTTGAGCAGGATCAGCAGTACGAGGATCAGAAGTTCCATGGACTCCGCGGCCAGGACGGCCGTGCGACTGGCCCGGGTCAGGTCCGGAAGGCGCCAGTTTTGCTCTACTTGGCTGCCGCATTCAACGGGGCGAACAGCGGGTAACCGACCTGTTTCAGGCAAAAATGCTTGTTTTTCATGTGAGTAGTCTTCGCGAATATCCCGGTGGAGACACGATCGGGGGCGTGGGCGCCTACTTCGCCAAGATTGCGCATAGGATTATGGTCCTATATAAAGGCATTGCGTCCTAGAAAGCGGTATCGCCATGCGCCACACGGATATCTGGAAAGCTGTAGATATGCTGGCCGAGCGCAATGGCTTGTCCGCCTCCGGCCTTGCCCGCCGCGCCGGGCTGGACCCCACGGCGTTCAACAAGTCGAAGCGCGCCAATGCCGACGGCACGCCGCGCTGGTTGTCGACGGAGAGCCTCTCGAAAGTGCTGCAGGCGGTGGGGTCCTCGCTCGAGGATTTTGCGGCGCTGGCAGAGGGACGTCAGGGCCATACCGCGCCGCTGCTCGGCTTCGCGAAGGCCGGCACGGAGGGCTATTTCGATGATGCTGGTTTCCCGACGGGACAAGGCTGGGACGAGGTGCGCTTCCCCGGCCTCGAGACCGAGAACGTCTATGCGCTCGAAATTACGGGCGACTCCATGGAGCCAGTCTACCGCCGTGGCGACCGCATCATCGTCGCGCCAGGCGCTGCCGTACGCCGTGGCGACCGTGTCGTCGTGCGTACGCGGGACGGCGAAGTGCTCGCCAAGCTGCTCGGACGGCAGACCGAACGGATGATCGAGCTGATCTCGCTCAATGCGGATTATGGCCCGCGCGAACTTGCGCGTGCGGATCTTGCGTGGATTGCGCGCATCCTGTGGGTCAGCCAGTAGCCATCAGCGCCTGCATCGTCGCGGCGGTTTCCGCGTTAGCGGGAAAGAACGCTTCCACCGCAAGCTCGGACAGCGTCACGTCGGCGGGCGTGCCGAAGATGGTCGTGGTCGTGATGAAGGACAGCACCTTGTCGCCTGCTTTCAGTTCGAATGTGAGGGCGATGGCGTCTGCTTCGGTGCGTTCGCGGCGGGGCGCATGTGGTGCGGGATAGGCCGCGAGCTCTTTTTCCAACGCGGCAAGCTTTGGATCGCCCGTCGCATCCAGCTGCTGGCCGAGCCGCCACAGCACGTGCTGCTTCCACTGGCCGAGATTAAGGATGCGCTTCGACAAACCACGGGGATGCAGTGACAGGCGCAGCACGTTGGGCTGTCCCGCCAGCAATGACTTGTCTTCGACCAATGCCAACATCGGGGCGACGGCAGCGTTTGCCATCTGCAGGTTCCACCACCGATCGACTGCGAACGCAGGATTGGGTTCATGCCCCTTCAGTACGCGCTCCACAGCGCCACGCGCAACAGCCATCGACGGATCGCTCAGCTTGCGCTCGGCAAACGCGGGCGCGAACCCCGCGGACAGCAGAACCACATTCCGTTCGCGAAGTGGCAGGTCAAGGTGATCGCAGAGCATCTCCACCATGTCGCGCGAGGGGGCCGCTCGGCCGCTTTCGACGAAGCTGAGATGGCGCTGTGACACGCCCGCCTCGAGCGCAAGATCAAGCTGGCTCATGCGGCGGCGCGCACGCCAGTCGCGGATGAGATCGCCGACGCGGTGCGGTCCGGAAAGAGTTTGCTGTTCCATACCGCCCTGAATAGCGCAGCAGTCTCCGCGTTTCCATTACCTCGCACGTAATGGCTAGCGCTCCCGGTGATAGTTCACACCACTCAGCCAATGGCGCTCCCGGCACTCGACTTCGTCGTTGCTTTGGCGCGAGCCGGACGCGGCCCCCATTTTTTCGACGCCCTGTCGGAATGCGACGCGCGCGATCGTTCTTGATACAGGGGCGCGGGTTTGGCAGGTCTGGACGCGCCACAAGCAAAGCCGCCGGCAAGGTTGGAGACGAACATGAACGACACGTCCGCATCGGTTTCCGTCATCGCACTGGCTGCGCTTGCCCTTGCCGCGTGTTCGCCCAGCGCGCCTGAACCAGCCGAACCTGCTCCCGCGCCTGAAGCTGCGGCCCCGGCAGAGCCGGCCGCCGCGCCAGCCCCCGACGTCTCGCAACTTCCGGCTGGCGTTTACACGACCGACCCGTCGCATTCGACACTGGTCTTTCATGTGGGCCATCTCGGCTTCTCCAATTACACCGGCAGCTTCGACACCGTAAAAAGCGAACTGACGCTCGATCCGGCAGCGCCGGAGACTGCGAAAGTGACCGCTACGATAGATCTGTCCTCGTTGACCTTGCCGTCACCTCCCAAGGGCTTCGTGGATGAGCTGCTGAGCGCGCAGTGGCTCGACAAGAAGACCACGCCGCAGATGAAGTTCGAATCGACCAGCGTTACCAGGACTGGCCCGGCCACAGCCGACATAACTGGAAACCTCACGCTCAAAGGCGTGACCAAGCCGGTGACGCTGCACGCCACCTTCAATGGCGGCTATGCGGGTCACCCGATGGACCCGAACGCGCGGATCGGTTT
>CALRWU020000245.1:0-5625 GCA_943371945.1 Azorhizobium sp. AG788 | reverse complement strand
GACACACACCCGCTAGGATTCCGTCCGAGTTCGGGGGGGATGACGACATGCGCATCGCAGTGACTCTCGCCCTAAGTCTTGCGCTCGCCTTTCAGGCCGCCGCACAGACAGAACCGAAATGCCGCGCTTTCACCGAAGCCGACTACGCGACGTTCTTTTCCCCGGGCATCCGCCAGTACGCGACCGAGCCAGCCGAACGACAGGGCATTCTCGCGTTCAGCAGGCGCGGTAGAGACCTGATGCTCAAGCACACGGAGGCGATGCCGAAATGGGATCCCGGCAGTCTTTATCCGTTCGTCAAGGTGACCTTGTCGTACGAGGCCGAGATCGGCAGCTGGGACAACTCGACAAAGTCGCGCGTCTATCGAGCGACCGAAGCGGATGTGGAATCGACAAAGAACGCCATCGTCTGGCTATCGAACAACAACCGTCCTGAGATCTCCGCTGACGATGCCCGTGTCGGCACGTTGTGGGGCTATTACGTCAGCCTAGCCAGGAAGTATCGCACCGACGTCAATCAGCTGGAGGCGTGGCTTCGGCGCGAGACGATGGGCATCTGGTCGATGCGCTGTGAATTCGTGCGGGACGCGACGTATGAGTTTGAGTGCGTCCACACCCACCTTGAAGACGGCGCCAAACAGATCCGCCGCTATCTCAAGAGGACGGCTATGGGTTGAACAGCAAATGCGATTTCAGCCCGCCGGCGCAGGCGCCACGTCCGGCACAGTCCCGACGCCGCACTGCTGCGTGATTTCCCGAGTCACAACCGCGAACTTCGTCTTCAGTTCAGGCGCGAGTTCTTCCATCCGGCCCGCGACTTCCTGCTCGGCGCCCTGCGCGCCCAGCACCACCATGTCGAACATCGGCTTGTCGAGTTTCTCGGCCGAGGCCTTGCCCAGACACTCGCACACTTCGATCGCCTCACCATCGGCGATGCACTGTTCAGTGATCACCTTGATGCCCTGCTGGTTCGCGCTGCACGCGGCGAGCCCGCCAATAAGAAGGGCGGGAAGAAGAAATGAACTGACCGAAATGCGCCGCATGGGAGGCGTAGACCCGGTTTGTTTGCCTGATGCAAGCATCTATCCGGCCGGGGCATGGCACTCAAGCTGAGCGCTGGCGATCAGGCTTGGCTGGTTGAACAGGTCCTCGGGCGGCAGTTTCAGCATGATCTCGTTCGCCGCGTCTTCCTCGCCCTTGGCCTGGAGCACCAGCGCCTGCTGCACCTCGGCGCTGACCCCGCCCGACGCAACCAGCTCGTCGACCTTGGCAGCCTGGCATTCGCACAGCGACGCCTCCCCGCCCCCCTCCACGCACGCCTTGGCGAGGGCGACATGCGCCTCACTCAGCGGCGGCTTGCTCTCGCCGCACCCGGCCGCCAGCGCCAGCGCCACAACCGTGAAAACAATCCGCATCACCACTCCATCCATTTCCCACACCCTAGGCGCCCCATCCCGATCCGCAAACCCCACAAAACCATGACAGAGCGCCCGGAGTTACGCCCCGTTTTGCTGGAAGGCTGGCGCGCAGATTCGGCGGATAGGAAAAATTCTTCCGCAGCAATCTCAAAGGCTTCCGCCAAGAAACCTGCGGGAAACCACGCCGCAAACCGGCCGGGCTCGTGGCGGGTTTAAACTCACGCCCATGAAACGTCGGAGCCTGCCCATCTGGCTGCTGCGTGACGTCCCCGCCTTTCTGGGCGTCATGATCAGCTTCTGGCCGTTGATGATCCTCGTGATCCGCAACGGCTTCGCTGCCATGCGCGGCAAGAAGATCAGCAAATCCGTCTTCGACCAGCTCCCCATGCTGCTGGCCCACGCCGAATCCCGGCTCGACTTCGCCCTCTGGCGCGAAGCCTATCGCCGCCTCAGCTGGAACCCGCGCGCCATCGCCTTCGAGCTCTTCCCGACACCCGAGGACTGGGCCGACACCGCGCGTCGCTTTGAAAACTACCGCCGCGCCTGCATGAGCCTCGAAGCCTGCGCCCGCGGCTATGTCGAGCATCTGCGCGCCCAGCACGGCCTCACCAAGGCTGAGCTCGTCGCCCATGGTTCGACGGACGCGCGGCTTCACCGCGCTGCTCACCATGAGCTCCTGGGTACAGCTCCGGTTGCGCTCACCCTGAGCAGCGCGCAACGCGCGCGTCCGTCGAAGGGCGAGCGCGGCCCCGCGCACGCACGCGGACCGCCCTGGCGTTCAGGTTTGCTGAAAATCCAACCCACCCACCTCGCACGCCCTGCGCGCGAGACCGCACCCTCACGCCTGGCGCAGAGGCGACACCGAGCGGATTGTCCGCACCACGCCATCGGCTGACGACACCAGCATCGTGTGTGTCTCGATCCCGCCGCGCCGCCGCACAGCTCCGTCGAGCAAAGTCCCCTTGGTCACACCTGTCGCCGCAAAGATCACGTCGCCGGACACCAGATCATCCAGATTGTAGCGCCGTCCGGCATCCTTCAGCCCGCTGCGTTGCGCCTGCAGTTTCTCGGCTTCATTGCGAAATACGAACCGCGCCTGCATCTGCCCGCCGACACAGCGCAGCGCCGCCGCCGCGAGCACGCCTTCTGGCGCCTTGCCCTGACCGACATACATGTCGATGCCTGTCTCCGGCATCGCCGTGTTGATCACGCCGGCTACGTCGCCATCCGGTATCAGGTTGATCCGCGCGCCAGCCCGGCGCAGGTCGTTGATGATCTTCTCGTGCCGCGGCCGATCCAGCACGCACGCCGTGATCTCGCGCACATCGACGCCTTTCGCGCGCGCCAGCCGGATCGCATTCTCGCCGGCATCCGCATCGAGATCGACAACGCCGCTCTCATAGCCCGGTCCGATCGCAAGTTTTTCCATATAGAGATCCGGCGCCTGCAGCAGCGCCCCGCGCGGCGCCGCCGCGATCACCGCCAGCGCATTCGGCATCGCCTTCGCCGTCAGCGTCGTGCCCTCAAGCGCCTCAAGCGCGACGTCGAGTTCGAGCCCCTGGCCCGTTCCAACCATCGCACCGACATTCAGCATCTCGCCATCCGCTTCGCCGACCACAACCCGGCCCGCAAACCCGATGGCGTTCAGCGCCTCGCACATCGCCGCAACCGAGGCCTGCTCCGCCGCACGCTCGTCACCGCGCCCGACCCATCCCTCCGCAGCAGCAGCAGCAGCAATCGTCGCCCCCGCCATTGCATAGCCGAGCGTCGAACAGGAAGTCGCGAGCGTGCCCATGGTTTATCCTGACCTCAGCAAACCGCGCCCGCCTTCGCGACCACGAATCGAATGGCAGAAGCCATACGCCCGGCGGACTCGGGCCCAAAGCAAATTCGCGTCCGCCGGTCGATGCTGTCATGCTGCGCTGCACTCTAGGGCGGCGCAGACGCGTCACACCTTACTTCTCACTTCGCGACGATCGTCCCGCGAATTTCTCCGCCCTTGTTCGCAGCGGTGTGGACATTCACGTAGTACTTGCCGGCCGCAAGGTCTGCAGCCTGCGCGTCCGTCAACGTCGCAGTGCCCTTGATCGGGGTCACAGCAGACGGGAACGGCACAACCGGCCCGGCATTCGCGCCTTCAGCCGCCGGCCCATGAATGTGCGCCGCAACCGCCGGACCCGTCAGGCCCTCATACGTTACATCATAAGTCAGCGTGTGCGTTGCGGGATCATAGGTGAACATGCCCATGCCCTTGCCCGTCGACGTGACGCCAGCGGCGGGGGCCAGCATCGCATGATAGCTCGGCAGCGCAGGCGCCGCCGGCGTCATCGCGCATCCGCTCGCCAGCATGCCGGCCAGAACCATCGACCCAATCCAGAGCTTCCTCATGACGTCCCTCTTTATGTTTATCGGCTGATCGGGGTGTCCCGCGCCGTGTCTCTATGACTACCCCGATGCTCAAGGGTTGGACAGGTCAGAAGGAAATACGAACAATTGAGAACAAGATCAGCGCGGCTATTGCCGCCAACGACACGACTGTTCAAAACGGTTTCATGACCGACACACCCCGCCCGAACTCGCTCGACGCTTTCTGGATGCCCTTCACGCCGAACAAGGCGTTCAAGGCCGATCCCCGCATGGTCGTGCGGGCGGACAGGATGCATTACTACACGCCCGAGGGCCGCCCGATCCTGGATGCGACCTCCGGCCTCTGGTGCGTCGCCGCCGGCCACAACCAGCCGAAGATTGTCGAGGCGATCCGCAAGGCTGCGGGCGAACTCGACTACGCCGGCAACTTCAACATGGGCCACCCGCTGGCCTTCGAATTCGCCAACCGCCTCACCGGCCTCACGCCCGAAGGCATGGACCGCATCTTCTTCACCAACTCCGGATCGGAGAGCGTCGAGACCGCGCTCAAGATCGCGCTCGCTTACCAGAAGGCGCGCGGCAAACCCGGCAAGTACCGCCTTATTGGCCGCGAGCGCGCCTATCATGGCGTCAACTTCGGCGGCATGAGTGTCGGCGGCATGACGCGCAACCGGATGAACTTCGGCCCCATGGTCGGCGGCGTTGACCACCTGCCCCACACGCACGACATCACGCGCAACGCCTTCACCCGCGGCCAGCCTGAACACGGCGCCGAATACGCCGACGCCCTCGAACGTCTCATCTATCTGCACGATGCCTCGACCATCGCCGCTGTCATCGTCGAACCGGTCGCGGGCTCCACCGGCGTGCTCGTCCCGCCCAAAGGCTACCTGCAGCGCCTGCGCGAACTCTGCACGAAGCACGACATCCTGCTGATCTTCGACGAAGTCATCACGGGCTTCGGACGTCTCGGCGCACCATTCGCCTCGCAGTATTTCGACGTGAAGCCCGACCTCATGACGATGGCCAAGGCAATCAACAACGCGACCGTCCCCATGGGCGCCGTCGCCGCCTCGCGCGAGATCTACGACACCATGCTCGCCGCCTCCGAAACGCCGATCGAGCTGTTCCACGGCTACACCATGACGGGTCATCCGCTCGCTTGCGCCGCAGGGCTTGCGACGCTCGAAGTCTTCAAGGAACAGCGCCTGTTCGAGCGCGCCGCCGAGATGGCCCCCTACTGGGAAGACGCCCTGCACTCCCTGCGCGACGCGCGCCACGTCATCGACGTCCGCAATCTCGGCCTCATCGGCGGCATCGAACTCGAATCCCGCCCCGGCAAACCCACCGCCCGCGCCCTCGAAGCCTTCCGCGCCTGCTTCGACAAGGGCCTGCTTATCCGCGTCACCGGCGACATCATCGCCATGTCGCCCCCCTTGATCGTCGAGACGTCCCTCATCGACCAGATGGTCGACACAATCCGCAGCGCGCTCAGCGAACTGGTGTAACCACGAAATCAAAATACGTCTGCGGATATGGCTCGTCGTTCAGCGTGAAGTGCCACCATTCTTCCTTCAGTGGCCTGAACCCGTTGGCCAGCATCACGTCCTGCAACAGCATGCGGTTCGCGCGTGCTGACGGGCCGATCGTCTGATCGCTCGGCCACGACACCGGATCGAACAGATCGTAGCCGGAGCCCATGTCCAGCTCCGAACCGGTCCGCGCATCCACCAGCGTCAGGTCCAGCGTCGCCCCCCGCGAGTGCCCGGACTTTTCGGCAATATAGCCAAGCTCGAACAGCTTCGACTTGTCGACGTTGGGGTACTGCTCGGCCTTCCGC
>CALRWU020000244.1:0-5628 GCA_943371945.1 Azorhizobium sp. AG788 | reverse complement strand
CGTTCCGTCTAACCCGTGGGTTGCCGTCAACTGGCGCAAGCGGAAAGACATCGAAGTCGACCTCCGGCCCGTGATGAAGAAAAAGGGCATCAACTTTGTACCCGTCGGCGCATCCTGCGTCGTTCCTTCGGAAAGCCGGCTGGAGCTCGAGGACGGACAATCCATCACCTACGACTATCTGATCATCGCAACCGGGCCCGATCTGGCCTTTGACGAAATTCCCGGGCTTGGGCCACAGGGCTTCACGCAGTCGATCTGTCAGGTCGAGCACGCCGAGAAGACCGCGGCCGCCTTTGAGGCATTCTGCAAGAACCCCGGACCTATCGTGGTCGGCGCTGTTCAGGGTGCGTCGTGCTTCGGGCCGGCCTACGAGTTCGCAATGATCCTCGATACCGAGCTGCGGAAGCGCAGGATCAGAGACAAGGTTCCAATGACCTTCGTGACCTCTGAGCCCTACATCGGACACCTCGGCCTTGATGGCGTCGGCGACACCAAAGGCCTGCTCGAAAGCGAGATGCGCAACCGCCACATGAAGTGGATCACCAATGCGCGCGTGACCAGCGTCGAAGCAGGGATGATGCACGTGGAAGAAGTCGGCGAGGATGGGGCCATCAAGACGACCCATGCCCTACCCTTCGCTTTCTCCATGATGTTGCCCGCCTTCCGCGGCGTGTCGGCCATTCGTGGCGTCGAGAACCTCGTCAATCCGCGCGGCTTCGTGCTGATCGACAAGCACCAGCGAAACCCAACCTACCAGAACATCTTCAGTATCGGCGTCACAGTCGCGATCCCCCCCATGGGTAAGACGCCGGTTCCGGTCGGCGTGCCAAAAACAGGCTTCATGATCGAGTCCATGGTGACCGCGACCGCCCATAACATCGGAGCCCTGCTGCGCGGCGAGCCAGCCGATGCCGAAGCAACGTGGAACGCCGTATGCCTCGCCGACTTTGGCGACGGCGGCGTTGTCTTTGTGGCCCAACCGCAGATTCCGCCGCGCAATGTGAACTGGTCTGCCAAAGGTGGCTGGGTCCACATGGCGAAGGCGGGCTTCGAGTCCTACTTTATTGGCAAGATCAAGAAGGGCGAGAGCGAGCCGTTCTACGAAAAGCTCGTGATGGACACCCTTGGGATCCACAAGCTGAAGGGATGAACCGATGAGCGTCGCGCTATCCAGCCAAGCCGTTTGTATCTCCTGCGGATCTGCAAATCGCATCCCCGCCAACAAACCCGCAGCTGCCGCCAAGTGTGGCCGCTGTGGTGCGCCGCTGAGCCTCGATAAACCAGCGGAGGTTGACGACGGTCAGTTGAAGCAGGTCCTCGAGAAATCGCCTGGCCTTGTCCTCCTTGATGTATGGGCCCCTTGGTGCGGTCCATGTACCGCCATGGCGCCACAATTCACTGCGGCAGCCAGCAAGCTGGCGGGGTACGCGCGCCTTGTGAAGCTCAACGCCGATCACAGCCAGATGGTCAGCACACTTGGCGTGTCTGGCATCCCCGCACTGATCCTGTTCCGTGATGGCCACATCATCGACCGCAAGGCAGGACTGATCAAGGCCGACGCCCTTGTCGCATGGGTTAGCGGCCATCTGACCAACTCAGACAAGCCTCAAATCTGAAGGAGACTTCCATGTCACTCGATCGCGCTGTTCTCGCCTTCGCCGGGCTAGTTGTCCTGGCTGGCGTGGGTCTCTCTCTGACGGTCCATCCACTGTGGATCTGGTTATCGGCCTTTGCCGGCGCCAACATGCTGCAA
Organism: Azorhizobium sp. AG788; assembly: GCA_943371945.1. Classification (GTDB taxonomy): domain Bacteria; phylum Pseudomonadota; class Alphaproteobacteria; order Caulobacterales; family Hyphomonadaceae; genus UBA7672. The sequence goes on along the minus strand of CALRWU020000244.1, from coordinate 3,875 downwards.
GCTGCGTTCACAGGCTTCTGCCCGGCCGCGATGATCTTCAAGAAACTGGGCGTGAAGCCGGGAACGGCATTCCGGTAAGGTCTTCCAACCACTAGTGGCTGGGCCCACCATAGATTTCGCAGAGCACGCCGATCAGGCGCTCCGCGATCGGGTCAGACAGGCGGTAATAGATCGTCTGAGCCTCACGGCGTGTGGCGACGAGCCCCTCCGCCCGCATCTTGGCGAGATGCTGTGACAACGCCGACTGGGTGAGGTTCACATGCTGGCCGAGCTGCGTCACTGACATCTCCCCTCCACTCAGCCTGCAAAGCACTGTCAGGCGCTGGTCATTCGCCAACAGCTTGAGCAATTGCGCTGCTTCCGCTGCTCGCGACTCAAGCTTGCGTACAGCGGGAACTGATGCGCTCGGCTTGCGGCGGGCTGCGGGCATGGGCGACTCCGGAGTATTCTGGCGATAATTTAGCAACAGCTAAAGGACATACAAGGCGCACGATGTAGCAGCCCGCACATCAGCCCGGGGAGACGGCGCGCCAGCCCACATAGACCGCCACAAGCAGGACAAAGACCGCAAAAAACCGCTGCAGAAGCGTACGCTGCCCAGACAGTTTGCGACTGGCCCATACGCCGACCGCGCCGCCAACCAGGCCGCCCGCGAGCATCCAGCCGGCGATTGGCCAGATCACCAATCCGGAAATTGCATAGTTGACCGCGGTCGTTGCTCCGAAGACAGCGACGGCCAGCAAGGACGAGCCCACGGCGTTCAGCATCGGCATGCCCGCCCCAAGGATCAGCCCGGGCACGATCAAAAAGCCTCCGCCAATCCCGAAGAAGCCAGACGCCAGTCCGACACCAAGTCCAATGGGGATCAGGCGCATGGCGATTTGGGGCGTCAGGTGAACATCGACAGCTTCAGGGCCACGCCGAGGCCGCCACATTGATACTGCAACAGCAACCATCGCGATCGCGAAGAGAAGCGTCAGCGGTTGCGGGTCGATCAGCTTTCCAATGGAGGAACCGATTGCTGCGCCGACGATGCCAGCTAGCGTAAACGCAATCGCACAGGGCCAGCGGACAGAACCGCGCCTAGCATGACCGACGAGATTGGCAGCCGCATTGAGAGACACGCCTACGGCGCTCGTGCCGATCGCAATATGGGCATTCGGGACGCCTACGAAATACAGCAGCAATGGCACTGCGAGCACCGACCCGCCGCCACCCAGCAATCCCAAGAGGAAACCCACGCCGGAGCCGGAGATCGTTGCCGTGACGGCCTGCCAGTCCAATTGCCAGCTCCACAGTTCGAAGCGCACGCATTAGAATTGTCTAATGTAGCCGCGTGCGCGTGACTTGAGAAGCGATATTGCTCCATCAATCAATGGTCGAAGACCAAAACGTTCGGGCGCTGCACTAGACAGCCGTCAACAGCGTGTAGCCGTATTCCTGCGCGCGGTTCACCGCGACGACACCAGCGGCCGTGAGGTGTGAGTTCGGAACAAGGTTGGCGACAAATTCCTTGTAGACGGCTTCGGCGTCGCCCTTGGACTTTTGCGCCACACCGCCGGCAAGGGCGCGCGTCGCTGAATTGCAGACCGCGAACTGGACGTTCTTTTCAACAAGGCTCGCAATCGTGACGCCGCGATTGGCGAGCGCCATGCCCGCGCCTCCCGAATTGTAGAGATTGGTTGCCGGCGCCGCCTTAGTGGCAGGGTTCTTGAAATCGATTAAGTCCGAAAGTGCCTCGCCGTACTTCGCCCATATCGCGTCTGTGTAGGCGAACGGCGTCGACAGGTGGCGCAACACGACTATGACCGCGATGTCCTGCGTTTCGAGACCGTATCCCGACTTGTTTGCGAGAAAATTGTTGTTTGCGTACAGCAGCGCTGCCCCTCCCCCAGCCGGAAAAGCGGAGTCGATCACGATACGGTGCGCGGCGTTCGGAGCTTCCATCCACGCATCTTCCTTGTGACGCCGCGGCTTGAAGGCGTTGGTCTGAGCAACTGCAGGACGCGCAGCAGCAAGGCCGGCGCCCACGCCAGCGACAACTGCGGCGCCGATTCCGAAGCGCGACAGGAATGAACGGCGGGCCGTCTGCGGCAATTCCTTGGTCATGAGATCTCCCTTGCGTTCTTTCAGCGTTACCAAAATGCGCGCGCCCGTCCAGCGCTGACCTGTCGAGCAACCCTCGACGACTGCACCTTGCGACTAGAGCATGTTCAGCGGAATCTTGAGATAACGCTGCCCGTTGTCCTCTGCCGGCGGCAGCTCTCCTGCGCGCATGTTCACCTGAATGGAAGGCAGGATGAGCCGCGGCATTCCCAGTTGCGCGTCGCGACTGGTTCGCATGGTAACGAACTCATCTTCTGTGACACCGTCATGGACGTGGATGTTTCCCGCGCGTTCGGCTGCGACCGTGGTCTCCCAGAGAAACTCCTCGCGCCCGGCTGCCTTGTAATCGTGACAGAGAAAGAGCCGGGTTTCGGGCGGGAGCGAGAGCACCTTGCGGATCGACCGGAACAGGACATGCGCATCTCCGCCGGGAAAGTCGGCGCGGGCTGTTCCGTAGTCGGGCATGAACAGCGTGTCGCCAACAAAGGCTGCGTCACCGACCACGAATGTCACGCACGCGGGTGTATGTCCGGGCGTGTGCATGACGCGGACGTCCAACTCGCCGATCTTGAAGATCTCGCCATCTGAAAAACGGTGGTCGAACTGGGACCCATCGCGCGCAAACTCGGCGCCTTCGTTGAAGATCCTGCCGAACACAGCCTGCACATCGCGTATGTGTTCACCGATGGCAATTTTCCCGCCGAGCCGCTGTTTCAGGTAGGGCGCGGCAGAAAGGTGATCCGCATGCGCGTGGGTCTCGAGAATCCACTTAACTGTCAGTCCTCTCCCCTCAACAAAGCCGATGATTGCGTCGGCATTCCGGGTGGACGTACGCCCGCCCGCGGGCTCGAAATCGAGCACCGAGTCGATGATCGCGCAGGAAAGGCTAACCGGGTCGATCACGACGTGGCTCGCCGTGAAGGTCTCATGATCGAAGAAGGTCCTGATTTCGGGATTCATCACGCCTCATTCCTGTTCGTCGCCTGCCTGCAAGTGGAGGCGGCGCATTCCGCATGAATGCGGATATGATATCGCGCCTCGCAACAATGGGAATTGTTCCCAAATGCTGCCTCCGCGACGCGCCTAACTCGCATATCTTCTTATATTCGTAATTTGCTATCTCTGAGTCCTTAAATCGCCGCAGGTGGGTCAACCACCTTGCTACAAGCTGGTTGAAGGGGTGGCAAAACTGATCAGGACTTTCCTGATCAGCGCTATCGCGGCGCCTCATTGGCCACAGTCGCGCGCAGTTCCTGCATCCGCGCTCCGAGCAGGGTGCTGGCGAGACTGAGATTTCCCTCGTGGCAGGAGCTTTCGAACAGGCGCTCTGTCGTTCGGGTCAGAGGAAGCTCAGCCACCAGAGGCTCACGAAACAAGCCGGGGTCGTCCACGCGATAGCGATAAAGGATTGCATCGCTTGAGATTGGAATAAGCCATTCCGTGATCCGGGTTTGGGGGGCGAGTGGGAACCCCGCCGACCCAGGCCCCGAAATGCGCCGGTTCGTATCGTCGGGCCGGAATCCGGTTGTCACGATCACGAACACATCGCCTTCCCAGTGCGACGCGGACACGCCGCCCCATGAGCCATTCACGCCCTCAGAACTTGTGCTGGAGAAGATCCTCGGCGGATCCATGCCCTCCTTATGGATCACCAGGTGATCCGGCGTCTGTATGATCTCAAAGAACATCTCGCCTGACATGACACGATAGGGCGCCCTGCCAGCGTCTGCGATACAGCGCTCGTTGACGGGACGCGCTTCGGGACCATC
>CALRWU020000243.1:0-5651 GCA_943371945.1 Azorhizobium sp. AG788 | reverse complement strand
CGGATCGCGGGGGACGAGGATGTAGGTCGACGACACGATGGGCCACGAGGTCTCGCCCGGCATGTTCTGCATCGAGGCGGCCATGTTCTTCGCACTGGCCCAGTCGGCGCGGCTGGCGGCGGCGAGGAAGGCGGGAACGGAGGGGCTGACGAACTTGCCGTCCTTGTTGGCGAGCATGAGCGCCTGCATGCCGTTCTCGGCGGCGTAGGCGAACTCGACATAGCCGATGCCGCCCTTGATGTTCTTGACTGCCGCTGCAACGCCCGCATTGCCGGGCGCGCCGAGGCCGGTGCGCCAGGCGACGGAGTTGCCGGCGCCGGTGCGTTCCTTGAAGATCGGGGAGACGGACGACACGTACTTCGTGAAGATGCTGGTCGTGCCCGAGCTGTCCGCGCGATAGGCGGGCGAGATCGGGATCTGCGGCAGTTTGAGGCCGGGGTTGATCGCGACAATCTTGGGATCGTTCCACAGGCGGACGCGGCCGACATAGATCTCGCCGACGAGTTCGCCGGTGAGGCGGACCTTCGTGCCGTCGACGCCGGGGATGTTCACGACGAGGACGACGGCGCCGATGACGGCTGGGAACTGGAGGAGCTTTTCCTTCTCCAGCTTTTCGGCGGCTACGGGCGAGTCGGAGGCTCCGAAATCGACGGTGCGGTTGACGATCTGGGTGACGCCTGCGCCCGAGCCGAGCGCCTGATAGTTGAGACGACCGCCGGAGACTTTTGCGTAATCCTCGCCCCAGCTGGAATAGATCGGTGCGGGGAAGGTGGCGCCGGCGCCGGTGATGTCCTGCGCGTGGGCGGGCGCGTTCAGCGCAATCGCGGCGACCGTGATGGCGCCCAGCGTTCGCAGGATGCGCCGGGCAGACTGGATCACCACGGGCTGGTCTCCCTCGGCCGCGTGGCCGCTATGGATATCGCGCGTGCTCTATCACCCGTTCCGCGAAGCATTTGTGACAGTGTTTGTGACGGCGCAGGTCAAGGCATGTAACACAGTAAAGTGTAGTAAAATCAGCGTGTTGAGTGGGAGGCTTCAGAGCTGTGTGTCGGCTCCGTGACAACTATCCACAGGCTTGCTCACAGGCGCTGTCACAATTGACGGCGAGTCTCCGCGGCCTACCGTGCCCGCCAGACTGTGAGGGTTCTCCTGCGGCGCATCTTTTCCGGCTGGTATCTTGATGAGCGGGCGTGGGTGGCGGCGCCGCTCGCGTTGTGGATGCTCGCCTATCTCGTGGTGGCGCTCGCGACGATGATCGCGCGGCGGCGGGCGATCTCGCCGAAGGCGTTCGGGCGTCAACTCGGGCCGGTCTGGAAGCTCACCTTCGTGGCCGCGGTGTTGTGGCTGGTAGGCTGGTCCGTGCGGCTCACGGTCGATAGCGCGGTTGACTAAGTTCAACATTGAACTATATCGTTCATCGTTGAACTAAATGCGCTTTGCGCTCAGTCCGGAAGAAATCAGCCATGACGACGCGCCGCGGAATTCTGAAACTGGTGGGGGGCGGGGTCGTTGTTGCAGCGGCGGCTGGCGGCGGCTGGTATGCGATGAACGGCCCGTCGAACGAGGCGCGGGAGGCGTGGCGGCAGGCGGGGACGCCGCAAGAGTATCGCCGGCGGTTCCTGTCTTACGCGCTGCTCGCGCCCAACCCGCACAACCGCCAACCCTGGCTGGTGCGACTGGACGGCGAGGATGGGCTGACGCTGTTCTGCGATCTTGATCGCCGCCTGCCAGAGACCGATCCGTTCGACCGGCAGATCACGCTGGGGTGCGGGGCGTTTCTTGAGTTGCTGACGATTGCGGCGGCGCAGGAAGGCTATCGCGCTGATATCACCCCTTTCCCGGATGGCGTGTCGCTGCCGCGTCTGGATGAGCGGCCTGTCGCAAGTGTGCGTTTTGTGGCTGGCGCGGCGAAGCCCGATCCAGCGTTCGCCTTTGTCATGGACCGTCGCACGAACCGGAACACGTATGACGCGCGCGAGGTATCCGGCGACCTGCTGAAGCAGCTTGAGGCGGCAGGAACCCTGCGCGGCGTGACGGCGCGAACGACGGGCGAAGGCGAACTGGCCGGCAAGCTGCGCGACATCAGCTGGCGGGGGCACGAGATGGAATCCGTCACCTACCGCACGATGAAGGAAAGCACTGACCTGATGCGGATCGGGCGGAACGAAGTGAACCAGTGGCGCGACGGGCTGTTGCTCGAAGGACAGATGATGGAGTTCGCCAAGGCGACGGGCATGGTCACGCGCGAGGCGCTGCTCGACACCCGGTCGGACGCGTTCAAGATGGGCATGGATCAGTATCGCGAGAAGGCTGCCTCGGCGCGGGCGTTCGCGTGGCTGAGCACAGCCGATCTGGGAGGCGAGCTTGCCCGCCCCATCCATCTCGACGCCGGACGCGCCTATGCACGGCTCAACCTCAAGGCTGCGGAGCTGGGCCTCGCGATTCATCCCTGGAGCCAGACACTGCAGGAGTATCCGGAGATGCAGCCGCTCTATGACGAGGTGCACGACCTGATTGGCGAGGGCGGCAGGTTGCAGATGTTCGTACGCGTCGGATATGCCGACACGGTAATCGCGGCGCCGCGCAGAGGGCTTGATGCGCTGTTCGCAGACGCAGGCGGGGCGAAGGAAAAGGCGGGTCAAGGTTGAACCAGGATGACGCGCGCCTTCTCTACTTCCGGATGTTCACGGAAATCGGGATCATCAGCCAGCTGTCCTCCAACCGGCTCGAGCGCGTGCTGCCAGACGGCATGTCGGTCGCGCAGTTCAGCGTGCTGAATCACTTTGTCCGCCTCGGTGGCCAATGGGCTCCGAGCCGTCTCGCCCGCGCTTTCCAGGTGACCAAGGGCGCGATGACCAACACGCTGCAGCGGTTGGAGGCGCAGGGGCTGGTCAAGATCGTCGCCGATCCGGCCGATGCGCGCGCCAAGCTGGTCGAGATCACCGCCGCTGGCCGCAAGATGCGCGAGACGTGCGTGCGAGCGACCAGCCCGATCGTCAGCGACGTTTCTGCGTCGCTGCAGCTCGACGAGGTGCGTGCGGCGCTGCCCGTGCTCGAGAAGCTGCGGAAGGTTCTGGACGCCGCGCGGTAGAGCTCGCGTATCAGCACACAAACGCGCGGTTGTACCTGCGAGATGGATGAGCGGAGTATCCCACGGGGCTGCGGGTGTAGGATCGAGACAAGGGAGATTATGTCTGTAATCCGGCGCAGTACGTTGAGATTGTTCGCATCAGACTTCAAAATGCGTTCGCAGAACCGGCCGATTCTGGCGGGGGGAGCGTATGGCTGGATTGCGCCTGAAGTGATCGTTCGCGGTGACTAGCTCCGAACGGCAGATTCTCGCCCAATAAGCGCCATCCGTAATGTTGCGATTTTCGAGGCGAGACTCGACCTTCCGCAGCCGTTGGCGATCTAGCTTCGAGCGATACGGAAACCCAGGGCCTGAACCGTGTCCGATGGGGCAGCTCCCAGGCGATAGGCCGAGCGGAGTCTTCGGGCCGTTGTCGACCATGACCCACCGCGATTGACGCGCATATCGCACTCTGGCGGCGAGAATGCGTCTCCGGTTGTGGGCTGGCCGGCTGAATAGGAATCGGCGAAGCAGTCTTCGACCCATTCCCATACATTTCCAGGCATGTCGTGGAGACCGAAGGCGTTAGCTTCGAACGAGCCTACTGGGGCGGTTGAAGTGTTATCCCACTGGCTTCCGCAGCCATCGCAGTTTGCTTTGCCAACGCCCGGGACCCCTCCCCAAGGGTAGGCGGTCGTCGAGCCGGCTCGTGCGGCGTATTCCCACTCCGCCTCAGACAACAGCCGATAGCTCTGCCCGGTCGACCGTGACAGCCAATCGACGTAGGTCTTGGCATCCTCCCAGCTGACATTCGTGACGGGCCGGCGACCGCCGCCAAATCCGTCATCATCCGGGAGAGGGCACGGGCCATCCCAGTGGCAGAGGTTGAACTCGTCCCAGGTGACTTCGAATTTCCCAACCGCGATATTGCGGTCAAGCACCACCAGGTGTTGCGGGCGCTCGTCGTCAAAACCTTCCACATGCGGGGACCCCATTGTGAAGCTGCCCGTCGGCAGGGCCACCATTTCCGGCCCCGCGGTCCCGAAGGATAACCGGTCCCGGAAGCCACGTTCGGCGAGTGGCCGGCCGGCGCGCGCCGCGGCAAAGGCAGCGGCAGAACTCTCGGTCACCGACCGAGGCGCGGGAGTTCCAGCCGTTGTGTCTGCACCGAGGGACGCAATATACTCGCTGCACCGGGCAGTGAACCATGTCAGCATCAGTGGCGGCGGACTCGGGAGCTCGATCTGCAGTTGTCCCGCATCGATCTTGATGCCCGCAGCGCCGGTGAGACTGCCCAGAAATTGGCGTGCGTCCTCGATATCAAGCAGCACACGGCCCCCTACCCGATCAGGGTGTGCGACATAGGAGGCGGCTCCGACGATCACACGGGCCTCGGCAGGAAGCGGCTCGGCGCCGCTCGCAGAGTTCGAAGAGAGATAGAAGCTCTGTTCGTTGTCGCAAACGATGCTAACTCCGGCCCCGCGCTTGTCCGCGAACATCATCGTGAAGTCGTCGGAGTTTGGGCCGGCATCCCAGCTCGCAGCGGAGGCAGCGCTCAGATCCAATGCCTCGACAGCCGTCTCGGCTGTAGCTTGGGTCGTTGAAGCGGCCGTCGGAGACGACGCAGGGGCTGGTGTCTTGACCCCCGTCTGGGCGCCGCACGCAGCGACCAGGGTGCACCCGAACGCGAGCAGGGGAATGAGCGCCCGCAGTCTGTGGGTCATAATATGCCGCTTGCGTCCAGCTTCCATACGGCGAACGATTCGGGGCCACCGTTTCTGCGATTGAGCTCGCATAGCTGTGTGGTCATGACAACCCGATCACGCCGGACAACCTCTGCGGCGAAAAAAGCGCCAGTCTCGACTGCGAGGGCAAACTGTTACGACCGGCAGTGTCGCCCGGGAATTGCCGGTCGCGTCTCCCCTGCTGATCAGGCGGGAGCTCGCCCAAACGGGGCCGTTCGTAACCTTCGCCCCTGTGTTGCTCGTCGAGACGTAAGCAGGCGATTGTCCCAGAGCGAGGCCCAGGCGTTGTTTGCACCACGGATACAATTGCTATAGCGCAGCTATCTTCAGCTATCCGCTGAGTGCCCATTCAAGTATCGCTAGTTCAATACGGTAGAGTTCGGATCGGCATGTGGGCACCCACCGATTTGGGCTTCGCCAAGCCAACAGATGCAGGACTGGGAAAAGCGGGCATGTTGGAGTCTATCGGCAACGCTGCACTGACGAACCTGCTGACCCCAGCGATTCTGTTTTTTGCACTCGGCGCGTTGGCGGGTTGGGCGAAGTCCGACCTCACAATACCTGATCAGGCGGCGAAGGCGCTTTCGCTCTACTTGATGCTCTGCATCGGTTTCAAAGGCGGTGTTGAGGCGCGCTTGAACGGCCTGAGCCAGGATTTGCTGGCCTCTGGCACCGTGGGCATCGCGTTTTCCTTCCTAGCGCCATTCGCCGCTTTTCTGGTATTGCGGCGCTTTTGCCGGCTTGAGCGCGTTACCGCTGCCGCCACGGCGGCGCATTACGGCAGCGTCTCGGTTGTGACCTTTGCGGCCGGTAGCGAGTACCTCCGCGCGATAGGC